>CANKAT010000018.1 GCA_947479815.1 Sphingobacteriaceae bacterium | reverse complement strand
TGAACCTGGGATAAATGGACGAACTATTCCACCAACGGGTTTTGAACGAGGCAATATGCCCGGAGCAGAAGAAAGAAAAAATTCATCTTCCTTAAATTACAATCAAATTGATAAAGATGGAATTTCTAGCAGGATGAATCTACGTTTAAGTGACGCTGACAAAGACCAACTGAAGAAGATCACGGGTAGTGAAAGCATGACATCTGCATTGAATGTGGAAGACCTTACGCTTTTCCCTAATTTTTCAACCGGCAAACTCGGACTTTCATTCAATATGGAAAGTCGCGGGCAAGTAAAAGTAACAATCTTAGATAGCCAGTTAAAACAAATTTATACCGATGAAGCCACCAATTTTTCTGGAAATTATATGAAGCAAATCAGTTTGCCTAAAAATGGCATTTACTACATTAGCATCAAACAGAATGATGGATGGTTTGTTAAAAAACTTATCAAAAATTAATTGTTTTTGAGAAACAGAAAGCCCCGTCCTTAATCAGGAACGGGGCTTTTTAAATTTAAGTATCTTCCTATTTAGAACGGCAGATCATCATCATCCGGAGCTGCACTGATATCTACCGGAGTAGCGTATTCAGGAGCAGCAGAAGCACCTTCAGCAGCGCCAAGCGGTGTTAATCTCCAAACAGAAAGGGTATTAAAATAAGAGGTCTTACCTGTTTTATCTGTCCATGGACGTCCGCGAAGATTGAAAAACAATTCAACATTGTCGCCAACTTTAATATTGTCGAACAAATTTACCTTATCCTGCACTGCTTCAAACTTCACATATTCCGGATAGGTAGGATTCTCTGCGTATTCCAGTATAAGCTCACGTTTTTTGAACTTTTCACTCACTGTAATTACCTGTGAGATTTCATGTACTTTTCCTTTAACTTCCATTGTATTTATCTATTTATGAACAAACTCAATTTTTTAATTCCTGAAGCTGATCAGGAAAGTATGCAACACAAAACTGTTGTCGAATACACTTTGTAAAAGTATAAAATTCAGGCAGTTTTTAATTGTTAACTTCGCAAATTATTATGCAAGTTTTCCACACAAAAAGCAAGATCATCATTACCTGCAATAATCGCCTATCAGCGTATCTGCAGCAGGAAGTTGAAGCCCTGGGTTATAAAATAATCAGGACATTCTCTACCGGCCTGGAACTGGAAGGCACTTTGAATGATTGCATCCCATTAAATCTTAACCTGCGCTGTGCCAGTCAGGTTTTATATTCAATAAAGGCCTTCACAGCCGAAAACCCTGCCCGACTTTACAAAGAGTTGCTTGAAATTGCATGGGAAGAACTCATTGATTTTACCGGATATTTCTCGGTTAGCTCTACTGTGGATAACGAAACAATCACCACACCACTTTTTGCAAACCTAAAAGTGAAAGATGCAATTGTTGATCGCATCAAGGAAAAAAAAGAAATTAGGCCTAATACCGGCCCGGAGGCAAATAAAGCAGTGATTCATTTGTACTGGAAAGAAAATGATGCGGAGATATTTATTGATACCTCTGGCGAAACTCTAGCCAAACATGGTTACCGGAAAATTCCGGGAAAAGCGCCGATGCTTGAAGCCTTGGCAGCAGGTACAATCATGGCAACAGGTTGGGATAAAAAAAGTTCTTTCGTAGTGCCCATGTGCGGATCCGGCACGCTTGCTATTGAGGCAGCATTACTCGCCTGCGATAAAACACCTGGCTTGTTCCGTATGAATTATAGCTTTATGCATATTATTGGATATGAAGAAGAAGTGTTCTTTACTGAAAGACGCAAATTAAAGGATCAGGCTAAACGTGAAATTGATTTTAGGATCGTAGCTACTGATATTTCTGAAGATGCTATTGATATTTCTATTAAAAATGCACGTACTGCAGGTGTTGACCACCTAATTGATTTTTCGGTTTGTGATTTCGCAGATACGGTAGTTCCTGAAGGCTCTGGTGTGGTCATGTTCAATCCGGAATATGGAGAACGACTGGGGGTTCATTCAAAATTGGAAGCAACCTATAAACGAATCGGTGATTTTATGAAGCAGAAATGCAAAGGTTACCGTGGTTATATTTTTACTGGGAACCCTGATCTGGCAAAAAAAATCGGACTCCGAGCTGATCGAAGGATCGAATTCTATAATGGAAAACTAGACTGCAGATTATTGGAATACGAATTATATGAAGGTAGCAAAAGAGAGCCAAAACCTGCAGAATAGGAGTATTATTAGCCAAACTGTACAGTTTGTTAAGCAAACCCTGCAGGGTGCAGAAAGTGGACATGACTGGTGGCATATTCAGCGCGTATGGAACAATGCGATCCTGATTTCAAAGACAGAGCAGGCCGACACCTTTATAATCGAACTTGCCGCCCTGCTTCATGATATTGCAGATAGTAAGTTCCATGATGGTGATGAAGAGATCGGCCCACAGCGGGCAGGAGAATTTCTCAACTCAATAGGACTAGAAGAAAAAACCATTATTCATATTCAGCAGATTATACGGAATATGTCATTCAAAGCTAGCTTAGGTCAGGTCAAATTCCATTCCAAAGAGATGGAAGTAGTTCAGGATGCAGATCGTCTGGATGCCATTGGGGCGATAGGAATAGCAAGAGCATTTACCTTTGGCGGATTCAAAAATAGAGAATTATATAATCCTGACATTCCTCCCGCACTAACTATGAGTAAAGAGGAATATAAAAAATCTGAGACCCCAACCATTAACCACTTTTACGAAAAGCTGCTGTTATTAAAAGATAAAATGAATACAGATACAGGCCTAAGAATCGCAGAAGAGCGGCATCAGTTTATGCTAACATACCTTGAACAATTTTACAATGAGTGGAATGGAAAACACTAACAGCTTTAACTATTTTGCTTATGCAAGCAACTTGAAAAAAAGTATTCTAGAGCAAAAAACGGGAAGTAACATTCAAAATTTTGGGCAGGGCAGACTGCTGGATTACGGCTTTCGTTTTAATTTTAAAAATGCAGAAGGTTCTGCAAGAGCTAATATCATTGTTTCAGAATCTGAGGATGTATTTGGCACTATTTATGAAATTGAAAATAAATATAAAGAAACGCTTCTATCTACAGAGCCCGGCTATCGTATAATCAATGTTACTATTGAAACGGAAACGGGTAATGTTCCAGCTTTAACTTTTATATCTGATCAGGATGATGAAAATATTTATCCATCAAAAGACTATTTAAAAAGTATCACCGAAGGAGCTAAAGAACATAAGCTACCTCAGGAGTACCTTGAGTTCGTAGTTTCCATGTCTAAATAATATTCAATAAGCCAAAATAGATGAGCATCATGATACTGCTCAAAAGTGTCATGCGCGACATATTCTTAAAATTTGCCTTAGATGGGTCATGGTAAACAGCAAAAAACCAATTGCTAAACAGAATAAAAACAGGTGAAGCCAAAGCAAGAAAAATCCAAAAATTAGTGATCATTTCTAACCTGTCCCAATAAAAATAAAGCAGAATAGAAGAGAACAAAAACAGTATTGCAGAGAAATAAAAAGAACCTCGGATGCCTAAGACAATACTCAGGGTTAAATCGCCCCGATTTGAATCTTCTTCATGCTGATAAACCTGTGTTAGCGGATAAGTAGCTCCAATTAGACAGGAGCAGATTAATCCGGCAAGGGTAAAATTCAAATTCCATCCCTCCAGGGTATTTAGTCCTGATATTGAAGCATAAGAACTCCAATACACAAAAGCTCCTTGAAAAATAAATACGATCAAAAAACTTGAAAGGGGATACTTTTTAAATCGGAAGGTGGGATGGCTATACATTTTAGAAATAACCCCGTAGAATAGTACAGCAAAAAATAAGATCCAACCAACATAGAGAGAGAGCAATAGCGCTAAAATATCAAGAAACAGGGAAAAATAATATAGGCTTTTATCAACTGGCGGTGGTGTTTCTATAAGCGCAATACTGCCTTCATCTTTGTCAAAATAACTATTATAACCATTGCTGGCAGGGTAAACCAATAAATGCCAAATAATAAATGTTAAGATAGTATTCTGCAAATTGATCTCTGGTACCTGAGAAAGTGCAAAGAGAAAAACGGGCATCAGAAAAACTGAAAACAACAAGCGTAAATGCAAAAAAGCGGATGCAGTTGGAAAGAAATTTCTGAGAATATTCATTTACTAAAATAACATTTAATACGTTAATGGGATGCTCTTGATCTATTATCAATTAATTATGGTCTAACTTTTGCTCTTAAAATCCAAAAAGATAAAAATTTAGTATTTTACTGAATTATGAGTAGTTGCATTAGCGCGATTGGTACCGCCAACCCAAAATACCGGATCCCACAGAATGAAATCTATAGGTTCATGATCAAAGCATTTGACCTGAATGCTACAAATGCAGCTAGATTAAAGCAAATCTATGATCATTCTGGAATCGAACACCGGTATTCGGTGATTCCAGATTTTGGCGAAACAGAAAGTCACAAGAATACTTTTTTTGGAAAGACCGGGAACTTTGAACCATTTCCAGGAACCCGCGAGCGCTTGCAATTATATCAGGGTACCGCTTCAGATTTAGCAGTCGAGGCGGTTAACGATTGTTTTTCAGATTATGGCAAAGCCCTAACGTCAAAGATCACACACCTCATTACCGTAAGCTGTACAGGAATGCATGCACCAGGTATAGACATTGAACTGGTTGAAAAATTAGGTTTAAATCCTACTGTTGAAAGAACCTGTATAAATTTCATGGGTTGTTATGGCTCATTAAATGCGCTTAAAGTAGCTGATTATATTTGTCGTGCTGATCAGGAGGCCAAAGTTCTGATCGTTTCTGTTGAACTATGCACATTACACTTTCAAAAGGCAAACACACTAGATAACTGGGTTGCAAACTCATTGTTTTCTGATGGTGCTGCAGCGGTAATTGTAGAAAATAGTTATGAAAGAACGAATAAAAAAAAATGCTTTACACTTCATACATTTTATTCTGAATTTCTGAAAGAAGCTAAAAATGAAATGGGCTGGTATGTTGGCGATGCAGGTTTTGAAATGACACTGACATCAAAAGTATCCAAGCATATTTTAAAACATATTCAATCCATTTCTAATGAATTGCTTAAAAAAGCAAAACTCGAATTCACAGACATCAGCAAATTTGCCGTTCATCCGGGAGGTAGAAAAATTCTGGAAGCCGCAGAAAGTGCTCTAGGATTTTCAATGATGGCTAATCGTTTTGGCTACGAAGTTTTAAGAGAATACGGCAATATGTCATCTGCAACAATACTATTTGTTCTAAAAAAATTAATGATGGACCCTGAGGGAATTGATGGTGAAAATATAATGGGCTTTGCCTTTGGGCCAGGCTTAACCGTTGAATCAATGATCTTGAAAAGAATTGAAAATGCCTGATTTCAAACACCGAAGTTCAGATGATGAAATGATGGACGATTTTTCTCTTGGCCATGACATCATCGACCCAATAATGGATGAGCTTGAAGTGGTGAACAAACTACTTGGGGGCTATACTGTTTTTTTTAATGCCTTCAAAAAGATTGGAATCAAGGATGGCATGTGCATTAGCGACTGGGGTTGTGGCGGCGGAGACTCATTGAGAGTAATTGCAAAATGGGCTCGCAAACGCAATTTAAAAATCAGTCTGGTAGGTGTTGATGCTACAGAATCAGCTATAGAATATGCAAGAAAAAAATCAACAGATTTTCCGGAGATTTCTTACATTTTGGCCGATGTAATGAGTAAAAAACTAGTCTCTAATCAATTTGATATCGTTATTTCAAGTTTATTTACCCACCATTTTACAGATCCCAACTGGATCAGTTTGATTCAAAAAATGGCCGATTGTGCCAGCTCGTATGTAGTGATCAACGACCTCCATAGGCATTGGTTTGCCTATCATTCCATAGCCCTGATTACCCGTGTATTTTCAAGGTCTGAAATGGTTAAGCACGATTCAAAACTCTCGGTACTAAGAAGTTTTAAACGGACAGAAATAAATCAAATGCTCAAAAATGGAGGATTTAAACATTATTCAATCCAATGGATGTGGGCATTCAGATGGCAGGTATGTATAGAAAGTAGCAAAACAATGGAGTCAGGAAATAAAAATCCTGGAAACAAAGGTGAGTGATATCCTGATTGTTGGCGGGGGTCTGTCAGGTTTAACCTCTGCTATTCTTTTACAGAAGAATGGATATCAGGTCAGATTGATAGAAAAAAAGAAGTATCCATTTCATAGGGTTTGCGGCGAGTATATATCAAATGAGGTTTTACCATTTTTAGAGTCGCAGGATATTCGAATTTCTGAACTGGGCACCTCCCAAATAAATCGTTTAGCGGTGACATCTGTTTCAGGAAAAATTCTTCAAACCGATCTTAACCTTGGAGGATTTGGGATAAGTCGTTTCAAACTTGATCATTTGCTTTACCAGCATGCCAAAAGTTTGGGAGTAGAATTTATCTTTGAAAAGGTTATTGACCTTGTATTTACCGAAGAGAAATTCAGAATCTCGACCTCCGGAAACATGGTTTTTGAATCAGCCATTGCCATTGCAGCTTACGGAAAAAGATCTAATCTGGATCAAAAATTAACCCGCAGCTTTTTTTACAAAAGAAGCCCCTATTTGGGTGTTAAATACCATATTAAAACAGACCTTCCCGGGAATCTAATTCGACTTGATAATTTTGAGGGCGGGTATTGCGGGGTAAGTAAAATTGAAGATGATAAATACTGCCTTTGTTATCTTTCTGAAACGGCCAATCTCAAAAAATATTCTGGTATTCCTGAAATGGAAGAGGAGGTACTTTTTAGGAACCCAAATTTGCGCAATCTGTTTAAAAATTCGGAATTTCTATTTGAAAAGCCCGAGGTAATTAATGAAATATCTTTTGAGCGGAAAACGCTGACAGAAAACCATTTACTTTTTTGCGGTGACTCTGCCGGAATGATCACTCCGCTTTGCGGTAATGGTATGGCGATAGCCATTCATTCAGGCAAAATACTCGCCGAAAGTATCATGCGTTTTGCAAAAAAAGGATCTACCATTAACAGAGCAGCCCTGGAACAGGATTATACCCATAGATGGGAAAACCAATTTGCACTTAGATTGAAAAGTGGGAGGCTGATACAAAAATTATTTGGTAGTACGTTTGTTTCAGACATGGCAGTTTATACCTTAAACAAATTCCCATCATTAACAGAAAGTTTAGTAAAAAAGACTCATGGTGAGGTTTTTATATAGGTTGTTAAGCGTATATTTTTGGGGCAATAAAACACCATTATTTTAAAATCATTGCCATATAAAATCAGTGTAACTAATTACAATAAAAATATATGTAGTAATTTGCGGAATGAAACTATGGGTACTCGTCTTCATCAATGCATTAGCAGTTGCATTATCATTATCGATAATCAACTTCTATTTTCAGGGGATAATTTTAGATTCAGTGATTACATTTTTTGTTTCGCTGGTAACCAGTTACCTCGTTTTCTATTATTTGATTGAGCGTTTTGTATACAGCAAGATCAAGCTGATCTATAAGCTGATCCATAATTTAAAGCTGGGCAAAGACCTCAAAGATGCTTTAGGTGAATACGTAAGTGCCGATCCGATAAATGATGTGGAACAGGAAGTAAAAGAGTGGGCTAGAGATAAAAAAACCGAGATTGAGCAGTTGAAAGAACAGGAAAAATTCAGAAGAGAATTTCTGTCTAATATTTCTCATGAATTAAAAACACCTCTCTTCGCAATTCAGGGATATATTGAGGTGTTACAAGATGGAGATATTGAAGATCCTGAATTATCAAAGCGTTTTCTTGAAAAGGCTTCCAATAATGTAGACCGGCTTGCTTCTTTCATCAAAGATCTGGATGCAATCTCAAAACTAGAAAGTGGTGAACTACCCGTTGAATATGAAAAATTTGATCTGGTAGAACTAATCAATGAGGTTAATGATTCACTTGAGTTAAAGTCAAAAAAATATAATATAACCGTTCACTTTCAGGAAAAATATAAAACGCCGACCTGGGTAAATGCTGATCGTGAAAAAATCAGACAGGTTTTAGTCAACCTATTGGGCAATTCATTCAAATACGGTAACAATCCGGGTAATACCCATATCAAAACATTCCAGTTACATGATCAGATATTAATTGAAATTACTGATGATGGAATTGGTATTGAAGAGAAGTATCTCCCAAGACTTTTTGAACGCTTTTATCGTACCGACAAAAGTCGGTCGCGAGACATTGGAGGATCAGGATTAGGGCTCGCCATTGTCAAGCATATTGTTGAAGCTCATGAACAAACTATTACTGTTCGAAGTACAGAAAATATTGGATCAACTTTTGGCTTTACACTCGCCAGAGCCTAGACATTTCAAATAAGTTAATATTAACTTAACATTGCAATCGTAACTTTAAGAAATATTTAAAATTATAGATATGTCATTAAACAGTATTTTTCAATATTTTATTCCTAAGGATAAAAAATTCTTTCCTCTGTTTGAACAAGATAGCGCTAACCTGATAAAATTGGGTGAAAAGCTAGTAGAAGCAGTGAACACTGAAGATCTTACAAGGCGTAAAGAACTTTTTAAAGATATATCAGATCTGGAGCATACAGGTGATGAGATCACTCATCAAATACACCTAGAACTTAGTAAAAATTTCATCACCCCTTTTGATAGGGAAGATATACACAGATTAGCGGCAGCTATTGATGACATTGCTGACTATATTCATGGGTCAGCAAGTCGTATGGACCTATATAATTTAACGATTATTACTCCTCCCATCAAAGAACTTTCAAACCTAATCTTGCAAGCTTGCCAAGACCTTCATAAAGCAATTCATGAACTTCGTAATTTAAAAAATATTCGTCTGATTGCAGATTCATGTGTACGTATCAACAGCATTGAGAATCAAGCTGATTATGTTTTTGATAAAGCAGTTGGTGATCTTTTTGATAATGAGAAAGATGCCGTGAATCTGATCAAATATAAAGAAGTACTTTCTGCATTGGAAACCGCTACTGATATGTGTGAAGATGCAGCTAATGTACTTGAATCCATTCTTGTAAAGAACGCTTAAGAACCTCAAAACGATAGTACATCTGCCTTATGGGATTTACACTTTTAATTGTAATCATTGTTTTAGCATTAGTATTTGATTACATCAATGGATTTCATGATGCAGCCAATTCAATTGCAACGGTTGTTTCTACCAAAGTTTTAACCCCTTTTCAGGCCGTTATCTGGGCAGCTTTTTTTAATTTTCTTGCTTACTGGATATTCAGTTTAAATGTTGCAGACACCGTAGCCAAAACTGCGGATACCATGAATATCAATCTCGTGGTAATTCTTGCGGGAGTGTTAGCAGCAATTTGCTGGAACTTATTTACCTGGTGGTTTGGAATTCCATCCAGTTCATCTCATACCCTTATTGGAGGATTTGCAGGAGCGGCGGTTGCACACGGAGGATTGGATGTGATTAATTTAGGCGTGATCGGTAAGGTTGCAGCCTTTATTGTTTTGGCACCAATAATCGGTATGATCATGGCCTACTTTATTACTGTGATCATTGTGAACATCTGTCGTTATGCAAATCCATCACGTGCAGAATGGTGGTTCAAAAAATTACAATTAGTTTCATCTGCATTATTTAGTCTTGGACATGGTGGAAATGATGCTCAAAAAGTAATGGGAATCATCGCAGCGGCAATCATTGTATATCTTAAAGACGCCCACCTTGAGATGGATACCATGGCTCATTGGCTTCAGGTTGGTTATACTGTAGTTGGAGGGAAAGTAAAAATCAATCACATCCCAGAATGGATACCCATTGCATGTTATACCTCAATTGCAGCAGGAACCATGAGCGGCGGATGGAAGATCGTTAAGACAATGGGTACCAAAATCACTAAAGTAACTCCATTAGAAGGAGTAGCTGCAGAAACAGCCGGTGCGATTACCTTGTTCATGACAGAACATTTTAAAATACCAGTTTCAACTACTCATACCATCACAGGTGCAATCATTGGTGTGGGATTAAGCAAACGTGTATCAGCGGTTAGATGGGGCATCACAATCAGCCTGATGTGGGCCTGGATTTTAACCATTCCGGTTTCTGCAGCATTAGCAGCAAGCTTATATTATATCCTAAGCCTTTTCCTTAAATAAAGCAGTTTTCTGCTAATTACATTAAAAACAATTCCTGCCAAATACTTATTTCTGAGGTTCAGTTAAAACCATATCCAATAATTCAATTCTGGATAATTCCCTAAGCTTTCCAGCCTCATATAAACTGTCATACTTTAGTATTGTAGTGATCGAGTCATCAACCGGCATTTGAAAATTTACATAGTCTTGAAAGATAACTCCACCTGCATTCTGTATCCTGAGTACTTCTCTGAATCTATTGCCTCCAGAACTGTAAGCAAAATGATCCATACTGTAATCTTCTGTATCAAACCAGTAATAATATATATCATTATGATCAGCTCCGCCCTTACTCTGATCAAATGAAATTTGAAGTTTATGATAGGTTTTTCCTTTAATACTAACTTCAGCAACATAGTTTTTTACTACTGAAGGATCATTCAACTTAAGCGGAAGATAAAGAAAATAGATCACCGCATTCAAAGACTGTGAATACTTGGCATAATTAATACTATCTAGAATTAGTTCTTTGCCATTCAATATTCTTCTAAATCCGTCATTTGTAAGTATATCGTGCACATTACCTGTTGAATCTGAAAAAGTACGTTCATACTTAAATTGACCACCCTTTTGCATTACCTTGAACTTCGCATTTCTGAAAACAAATTCCAAATTTGCATTCTTGAGCTTATCCATATGATAATAGGCTATGCTTTTGTCAATTATCTTATCCGGATCGTTTGCGTTTGAACAGGCAGAAAAAAGATAGAACAATGTGATCAGGATTAAATACTTTTTCATTTCAATAATTCGTCTATAGAGTTATAAGCAACTGAATGATAATTTGGTCGCGCATTAACATAGATTTTTTTTGCCCATTGTTTACCTTCAGGAGTCTTTACTAATTCTTTATACAGTGGCATTAAGAATTTACGGCGACCTACAGAAGTCAAAAAAGCCTCTATATTTTTATTAGCAGGCTGATATCCTTTTCTGATAGAAAGAGTGTACCATGCCGATTGAATTTCTGCATTTCCTGAAGATGTAAATTTAAAGACCTGATCAAGCACTTTCATTTGATCAATCGTGGTGTTCTCTGGCAAATGACTAATCAGGTAGAGCGATTCATTTGACGAGAGTTTTGCAGATTTTAAAACGCCAGCATTAGATAAAGCTGTCCATTTTACAATTAAACTATCCAATGCCTTAAACTTAACAGATCCAACTGCAGGTGAATTGGAGGGGAGGCCAGGCTGATAAACCCATTGGTTGGGATCTATTTTATTTTTTAGAACTTTATCTCCTTTTAAAAGTTTAGTTTCCAGATCATCAAGGAACACTTCACTGCTAACTGACCTAAACGCATGAGAATTAAAATATTCATTTAAAAAAATATCGAATCTTTTGCGACCAACAGCACCTTCAATTGTTCTTAGAAATGAATATCCCTTTTCATAGGCAATTTCACTCACACCTTCATCGGGATCACGCCCTTCATAATTACCTTTCAATTTTGTATCTGGGTTTGTTTCGCCCATCTCTTTTATAAGTTCCTGTAAACCACCATAGCCTAGAAGTTCTTGCATCCCGGCTTCGTCCTTTCCATAAACATCTTCTACAATACGACGTTCAAAATAGGTTGTAAATCCTTCATTTAACCAGAAATCATTCCATGTAGAATTAGTAACCAAATTGCCACTCCAGCTATGTGCAAGTTCATGTGCAATAACACTTACTAAAGAACGGTCGCCAGCAATCAGAGTCGGGGTTAGAAATGTTAGCATTGGGTTTTCCATCCCTCCAAATGGAAAGCTTGGAGGAAGTACAATCACATCATAACGGCCCCATTTATAGGGGCCATAAATCTTCTCGGCCGAATTAACCATTTTACCCATATCAGCAAATTCATAAACTGCTTTGCTTAGGGTTACAGGCTCTGCATAAACTCCTGTACGGCCATCAATAGATTTAAATTCAAGATCACCAATTGCCAAGGCCATCAAATAGGATGGGATAGGATGAGGCTGCTTAAAGTTATAGATACCCTCTGCATTTTTTGACTGCGGATTTTCAGCACTCATTACAGCCAGCAGATCTTTTGGAACGCCAATTTTTGCAGTATAAGTAAACCGAATTCCTGGACTATCCTGGCAAGGTATCCAGGTACGGGCTAGTATGGCCTGGCTTTGAGTAAAAAGAAAAGGATATTTTTTACCTGCTGTTTGCTGTGGATTAAGCCATTGAATGGCAGCTGCATCTTTAGAAGCAGAATAGTAGATAGTAACTCTTGTTGTGGATGGATCAATTTTGACACGTAGTGGCTGTCCAAGATATTTTACCTCATCGCCAAGCGTGAATGTTGTTTCTGTCTCATTAACACCCAATGTTACCTTTTGGATCTGCAACTGTCGGCTATCAAATATTATTTCAGTACCACCTGAGGTATTTTCTATGGTCCATGAGGCTTTCCCGGAAATCAATTGCGTTGAAAAATCGACATTAAGATCAAGATCAAGATGCTTCACAATTGCTTTTTCAGGTTTTGCAAATGAATGAACATCCTTAACTAGAGCTAGAGCAACATTTTTATCTGTAGCTTTTTGCTGACAGGATAGGGCAAACAATACTGGTATTAATAGAATTAACTTCCTCATTTTAAAGATTTAAAATCAAATTTACATAATTTATGGTACTGATAATCACTTGAAAGTTGAATTAAAAATCAGAGAAAATTCAATATTCAGAATCTGCCCAAGTGATTATATACGCAGATTCCGCATCATTAGGAAATAGTAGGATTTTGGTATGAAAAGAAGGAGGAAAACTAGATGATTGGTAAACAGAAATGAAATTTATTTTTAGCACTAAATTCCATTTTGATTTAAATTAAAAAGGTCTTTCAACTAATCCTGAAAGACCTTCATAATTAGTATAACTAGTTTTTAAACGAGTAGTCTTACAGGCTCCTCCAATAACGCTTTCAATGTTTGCAAAAATGCTGATCCAGTGGCACCATCAACAACACGATGATCACAGCTTAAGGTAACCTTCATTACATTACCAGGTACAACAGCACCGTTTTTTACAACCGGAACTTGCTGTATTCCTCCTACTGCCAAAATACAGGCATCTGGTGGATTAATAATAGCAGTAAATTCATCAATACCAAACATTCCCAGATTTGAAATAGTGAAGGTAGAACCTTCCCAGTCTGCAGGCTGCAGTTTTTTTGTTTTTGCACGCTGTGCAAAATCTTTTACTTCTGCAGAAATATGAGAAAGTGATTTTCCATCAGCGAAACGAACTACTGGAACTAGCAGGCCATCTTCTACTGCAACTGCAACACCTATATTAACATGCTCGTTATAACGAATCTTATCTTCCAACCAAGAAGAATTAACATTTGGATGTTGTTTTAGCGCAACTGCAACTGCCTTCAGGACGATATCGTTAAATGAGATCTTCACTGAAGCAAATTCATTGATCTTTGCACGAGCCTGCATTGCACTATCCATATCAATAGACATGGTCAGATAAAAATGAGGAGCGGTAAACAAACTTTCAGAAAGACGCTTGGCAATAACCTTACGCATTTGAGAAACTGGCTTCTCGGTATATTTTTCTACACCGGTAAACTGCGGAACCGGTAATGCAGTAACTTCAGTAGCTTTTGCTTCTGCAGGAGCACCTACTGTAGATTTTACAGCCGAAGGAGTAAATCCTTCAATATCTTTTTTGACGATCCTTCCACCTTCAGCACTTCCCTTTACCTGAGCCAGATCTATACCTTTATCTTTTGCAATTTTACGAGCCAGCGGAGAGGCCTTCACACGCGAAGATGAATCAGAATCAGTATGAACTACTTGCACAGATTCAACTACTGCAGCTGCTGCAGGCTTTTCAACTGCCGCTACAGCTGCAACAGCTTTTGGCTTTGAGCTCGCCTTAAGCAAGGCAGAAACATCGGTACCTTCTTTACCTACAATGGCAATGATATCATTAACTTTTGCAGCCTGTCCTTTTTCAACACCAACATACAACAATGTACCATCGGCATAGCCGATCACTTCCATTGTAGCCTTATCTGTTTCTACATCAGCAAGGGAATCATCACTTTTTACTTTATCACCTACTTTTTTGTGCCATGCTGCAATAACCCCTTCAGTCATCGTATCACTTAAAAGCGGCATACGAATAATTGTAGCACCCATTGCTTCTGCATCAGCATCGCTATTACCTGAAACTTCTTCTGTTGCTACAACAACTTCAGCAGGTTTACTTTCAGCTAATTTCGCTTCTGGAGCACTTACTACTGGAGTACCTGCTCCGCTTAATAGTGATTGAAAATCTTCACCTGCTTGGCCCACAATGGCAATAACAGAATCAACCGGCGCTGCTTCACCCTCTTGAGCACCTATATATAATAACGTACCTTCCTGGAAAGACTCAAAGTCCATAGTGGCTTTGTCTGTTTCGATTTCAGCAACCAGTTCACCTGAACTAATTTTATCACCAACTTTTTTATGCCACTTTGCGATAACACCCTCTGTCATCGTATCGCTCATCTTAGGCATTTTAACTACTTCAGCCATTATTATTTACAGATTAGTATTGTATAAAAGTTTTGATTAGTCGCGGATATATGGATAGTCAGATTGAACATACACATCATTATATAATTCGGATGGATCTGGCCATGGTGATTCTTCAGAAAATTTAACCGATTCATCAACAATCGCTTTTATTTTATCATTGATTTGCTCAAACCAAGCTTCATCTGCATATTTTTTATCTTCTATTGCAGTTTTAACAACCTCAATAGGATCTTTTGCCTTATAAATTTCAACTTCTTCTTTTGTACGGTATTTAGCTGGATCAGACATAGAATGCCCTTTATAACGGTAAGTTCTGGCTTCTAAAAATGTAGGGCCATCTCCTCTTCTTGCTCTTTGAACTGCTTCGTCCATCGCATTGTGAACAGCAACCGGATCCATACCATCAACAGGAGCACATGGCATATCAAAACCAAGTCCGATTTTATAGATATCCACCATATTGGTAGTACGAGCCACAGATGTTCCCATTGCATAACCGTTGTTTTCGCAAACAAAAATTACAGGTAACTTCCACAACATCGCCATATTAAAGGTTTCATTCAGTGCTCCCTGACGAACAGCACCATCACCCATATAACAAACACATACATTGTCGGTTCCGTTGTATTGCTCTGCAAAGGCAATACCAGCACCCAAAGGAATTTGTCCACCTACTATACCATGCCCACCGAAAAATTTCTTTTCTTTACTAAACATGTGCATCGAACCGCCTTTACCTTTTGAACATCCGGTAGCTTTTCCATACAATTCTGCCATAACTTCATTAGCGCCCATACCTTTAGCCAGTGCGTGCGCGTGATCGCGATAAGCAGTGATCATAGAATCTTCAGGTCTTAAAACTGACATTGCGCCAGCCATTACTGCTTCTTGTCCGATATACAGGTGACAAAATCCTCTGATCTTTTGCTGACCATAAAGTTGTCCTGCTTTCTCTTCAAATTTGCGCATCAAAAGCATTGATTCGTACCACTGAAGATAGGTTTCTTTCGTAATTTCTATTGAACTCATTCGTAATCGTATGTATAAATCTCGTTTAGTCCTTTCAAGGACGACAAATCTAACCATATCTTCCTAAAAAAAGAATAGCCAAGTGTTTTGTTTGCACTATTTATCCTTATTTTCTAGTCATTTTACTTCTTTAATATGTTGTTAAAATGTCAGTAAAGCAATCCAACTTGTTTAAAAAGAGAAAATGTCTTACCTTTGTACTATTCTGAAAATATAAAGAGTATGAATACGTTGATAGTTTTGACTTTAAAAACTATGAACAAAACCAATTAAAAATGGGGAAAAAAGTAATTGTAGCGTTGCTACTTATGATTTCTTTCGTGTCTGTACAGGCACAAACCGTTATTAAGGATCAAAAACCTATAGATAAAATTGAGGATCCTGATAATCTGGCCACTGAATACTTCTCTCAAATTATGGGAGTTGCACTTTCTGCTACATCAAACTTAAAGCTTTATCAGTTCGTTTATGATTGGATAGGAACTCCCTATCGCTTAGGAGGCGTAACAAAAAAAGGAATTGATTGTTCAGGCTTTGCTTTTGAATTATACAATAAAGTTTTTAGTACGCTTATTGGAAATAATTCTAGAAATATATTCAGCATGGTTAACCCGATCAGCAAAGATGAGCTGAAAGAGGGTGATCTGGTCTTCTTTAAAATAGGTAGTCGTTCAATTACTCACATGGGGGTTTACATAGGCAATAATAAATTTGCACATGCTTCCAGCAGTAAAGGAGTAATGATCAGTGATCTGGATGAAGACTATTGGAGAAGATATTACTACAAAGGAGGCAGACTACTTGCCTCACTCAGAGACTAGTACTACAACTATCTTAAATACGGTAAGCGCTGTATTCCATACTTGAGTATTGATCCAAAAATTCTTTTCCTGATACTCTACAATAAGTTTACAAATTGAAAGCCAACAAAGTATACTAATCTTTTAAATTTTTAATTTCTGGTATTTTCAATTAACAGTTTTCATAACTAAGAAAATTCTTTACTATCTTCAAAAAAATTCATCCAGTAAATCTAAATCCATGTACACAACCTATATTATATTATTCTTAGGGGTAGTCATTTTGTTCAGTTCCTTTGTAACTGTTAAACAAGGCACCATAGGGGTCATAACTGTTTTTGGGAAATACCGAAGATTGCTGAAACCGGGATTGAGTTTAAAAATTCCTTTGATTGAAGTTATTCACTCAAGAGTATCTATTCAGAACCGTGCAGTGGAGCTGGAATTCCAGGCAGTAACCATTGACCAAGCAAATGTTTATTTCAAAGCCATGGTGCTTTATTCAGTGAATAATCCTGATGAAGAAACTATAAAAAATGTGGCCTTTAAATTTATTAATGAGCAAAACCTGATGCAGGCCCTTATTCGTACCATTGAAGGAACTATTCGTGCATTTGTGGCGAGCAAAAAACAAGCAGAAGTTTTAAGTCTGAGAAAGGATATTGTTGATCACGTAAAAGATCAATTAGATACCATACTTGAAACATGGGGTTACCACTTACAAGATCTTCAGATAAACGACATTACTTTTGATGAGGTGATCCTTACTTCAATGAGCCGTGTTGTAGCATCCAATAATCTCAAGGCAGCAGCAGAAAACGAAGGCCAGGCACTTCTTATCACAAAAACGAAGGCTGCCGAAGCTGATGGAAATGCGATAAAAATTGCTGCCAATGCAGAACGTGAAGCAGCACAGTTACGCGGACAAGGTATTGCACTGTTCCGTGAAGAGGTAGCCAAGGGTATGACTCATGCAGCTAAAGAAATGCAGACTGCTGATCTTGACACCTCTGTCATTTTATTTACCATGTGGACAGAAGCTATAAAACATTTTGCTGAAAATGGCAAAGGCAACGTGATCTTCCTTGATGGTTCTTCAGATGGCATGAAACGTACCATGGAGCAAATGATGAGTATTAATATTATGGATACTCAGGAAAAGAAAAAGTCTTAAGAATTTGATACCTCAGGGTCATTTTTGGAACTCTTTCTTGTAGAGTTTCAGCAATTAACTTCTGACACAGGCTTATGTGATCAAGCTATCTGTATTAAAAACAATGTTGCATAAAAAGCCCCGGTTGAACCGGGGCTTTTCTTATTTTATCTGGATAAAATCTGCCATGATCTGCAGACCTTCATCACGAATAAAGTCGATATCTTCTTTTGGTTTTATTTCACCTTTCTTTAGCGGTACCAAACCTTTAGCTACGCGTTTCTGATTTTCACGAAGTAAAGATTTTGCTTCCTGCTCATCACGTTCCTTTTTCAGCTGAGCCTCATTAAGGGTAATGGATGTTTCAGCTTCACGCTTTGCAAACTCAGCAATATCTTCTTGAAGGTCTTTAAAACCAACTGAAGTTTTCATGCGCTCCTGATGCAAAGCTATAAGTTTACGTTTAACTTCATCTAGGCTGGCTAAGCTACTGAACTTGCTTGGAGAAATAGTATCCCATGATAATGCGCTAGGCTCAGAACTCTCGCCATATTTATCTTTAGGAAATACAGTTGGAAATTCTATATCAGGAACCACTCCTTTATGTTGGGTACTGCTGCCATTTACACGATAGAATTTAGCCATGGTGAGGTTGATCTGACCAAATTCAGGGGCATTGGTTCTGGTTACATTTGCTCCTTTACTATCAGACTGAGAACCTTTAGTATTTACAGTTTGTGCACCTTTAAGCATTAGTTTATCGGTAGTGCTGATTACCCTTGACATATCTATTCCCTGCTGAACAGTGCCTTTTCCGTAAGATTGATTGCCAATAATTACACCTCGGCCATAATCCTGGATAGCACCGGCAAATATTTCGGATGCCGAAGCACTGAATCTATCTACTAAGACACCCAGTGGACCAGTCCATGCAATGGATTCATCTTCATCTTCACTGACCTCAATCTCGTTCCTTCTATCACGTACCTGTACAACCGGACCAGATTTAATGAACAAACCTGTAAGGCTGATTGCTTCTGGAAGAGAACCCCCACCATTGCTTCTTAGATCCAGAACAACCGCATCAACCTTTTCGCGCTTTAAGGTATCCAGTAAAAGTCTGACATCACGAGTAGTACTCTTATAGTTAGGATCACCAGCCTGCATCGCTTTAAAATCAGCATAGAATGCAGGCAATTGAATAATTCCGATTTTATACGATTTACCTCCCGATGTAATCGTTTTGATAGTTCTTTTTGCTGACTGATCTTCAAGAACAACTTTATCTCTTACTAGTTCTACAATTTTAGGAGTAGATGATAATTCCTGTCCTGCTGGAATAACCTTTAAACGAACTATTGTTCCTTTAGGGCCTTTAATTTTTGTAACCGTTACATCCAATCTCCAACCAATAACATCAACAAATTCACCGCTTTTACCCTGTGCCACAGCAATAATTCGGTCGTTTGCCTGTATGGCTTTTGATTTAAATGCTGGTCCACCAGGGATGATCTCAGCAATCTTCACCACTTCATTATCCAACTGTAATCTGGCGCCAATACCTTCAAATGTACGGGCAAGGTCTTCATTGAATTCTTGGGCTTTGTTAGGAACAAAATAGCTGGTATGAGGATCAACTGTTCCTGTAAAGGAATTCATGAAGATCTGAAAAACATCCTGCTGATTAAACTTGGTAGATTGTGAAATCAGGTTTTCATAACGCTTTTTCAGTGTTTCCTTGATTTTTGCTTCTTCTGTACCAGTAATCTTAAGATTAAGCATTTCATATTTGATTCGCTTTGACCAAAGACTATTTGACTCAGCTTCTGACTTCAGCCATGGCAATTTTTCACGATCATAGGTATAGGTATCATTGCTAGTAAAACTGAATTTCTTTTCAATTTCTTTCAACGCAAAGTTTACCCGATCATTATAACGCTTTTGATAAACATTGAATATATAAAAAGGTACACTCAGGTCTCCGCTACGTACATCATCGTCCATTGTTAGACGGAATTTTTCAAAATCAGTAATATCACTCTGTAAAAAATAACTTCTGCCACCATCTAAAGCTTTTAAATAGTCATCGAAAACAACAGATGAAAAAGCATCATTAACTGCAACTTTCTGATAGTGAAAATTCTCTATCAGCTCAACCAGCGATTTAGCAACTACTGATTGCTGCATATCAGGCTTCAGGTCATTTATTGATACCACAATATTTACCCGTGGATCGGCCTGGCAGGATAGAGCTGCAACAATAAAAATGGCCAGACATATTCTCTTTAACATTTCTTTAACTGATTTTAACTTCATTTTAGATTAAATAGTAGCCAATTTGTTACCAAATTTAAAACATAAGCACGAAAAATATCAAATTGACATTCAACACATTTAACATGTTTGTGAAAATTTAAGATAACGAGCTCAATATATCGAAAAAACAAAATACAAGGGTAAATTTATGTAGGATATTTTAATTCGCTTTTCTTAACAAAGCGTGTTTCAGTAAAGAAAATTCACAAGAAGCAGAATTTGCAGCGGCAAGATTATCCATTTAAATAGGCAAACTGCGAATTCGTTCTTCGATTCAATATAATTTATAATTGTATTTAATTATTAAAGATAATTGTTCTGCTTCCCCGATATCAATAATACCAAAAGATGATCTCTAATTGACATTTTTATTGCAGCTAAATTGGATTGAATATAAAATCATTTTCCTCTGAAAACCGGCTCTCCTACTAATACATCGAGGCGGATTGGTTTTAACATTTAATAGTCCTGGATTTATCGTTTAGTTCATAAAAAACAAAGCGGTAATTCAAAATTTTAATACTTTTAAATATGAATTTAGATCTGACAGGAAAAAGAGCTCTGGTATGCGGAAGTACACAAGGAATAGGAAAGGCCACAGCTATTGAACTCGCACTTTTAGGGGCAAGTGTTACTCTGCTTGCACGAAACGAAGAAAAACTTCGGATGGTTTTACAAGAACTTCCTTTACAGAATGGTCAGTTGCATGATTTTCTAATCGCCGATTTTACAGATCCAATAGTTCTTACAAGCGTTATCGGCAATTATACTGCCAATAACAGGGTAGATATCCTGATCAATAACACTGGTGGACCAACTGGTGGGCAAGCTGTAGATGCTGGTACAGATGAATTTATCAATGCATTTAATATGCATCTGATCTGCAATCAGATTCTTGTTCAAGCAATCGTTCCCGGAATGAAGAAAAATCATTTTGGCAGGATCATCAACATCATATCCACCTCGG
The DNA here is from genome assembly GCA_947479815.1 of Sphingobacteriaceae bacterium. Classification (GTDB taxonomy): domain Bacteria; phylum Bacteroidota; class Bacteroidia; order Sphingobacteriales; family Sphingobacteriaceae; genus Daejeonella. The sequence goes on along the minus strand of CANKAT010000018.1, from coordinate 24,795 downwards.
TAAAAACCCCATTAAAAGGTTTGGGAGTATCCAATACAATACGTGGTGCAGTTGCAAGCTGGGCAAAAACCCTTGCATTAGAACTAGGCCCTTTTGGAATTACTGTTAACAATGTCTTACCCGGATTTACCATGACCGGCCGATTGGAATTTCTGATCAATTCCATTGCACAAAAGGATGGTAAAAGTACGGATGCAGTTAAAGATGATATGATTAGTACCATTCCGGCAGGAAGAATTGCCGAACCAGCTGAGGTAGCCGCAGCCGTTGCTTTTCTTTCGAGTCCGGCTGCATCTTATATAAATGGTATCAATATTCCTGTTGATGGCGGAAAAACACCTTCATTATAGCCCATGAATTTGCTCAACACCATTCATTATACCATATTAATACCAATTTCAGTCTGTTTTTCTTTAGCAGGAATATCCTCATTAGAATCAAGCAGATTACCAAAATATCAGAACAATGAAGCTGAAATTATTGCTGAAAATGCTAAACCAAAATTAGTTTCAAACCAGTTCAAATTTACCGAAGGCCCGGCAGTTGATAAAAAAGGTAATGTGTTTTTCACTGATCAGCCGAATGATAAAATATGGAAATACAGTACCGATGGACAATTAACTGTATTCCTAGATAAAACTGGCCGATCAAACGGAATGTATTTCGACAAAAAAGGTAATCTACTAACCGCGGCTGATGAAAAAAATGAGCTCTGGTCAATAAGTCCCGATAAAAAAATAACGATTCTTTTAGATAATTATCAAGGAAAGCTATTTAATGGCCCAAATGATCTATGGATCGACCCAAAAGGAGGCATCTATTTTACAGATCCTTATTATCAGCGCCCGTACTGGGAAAGAAAGAAAACTGAGTTAAACGGACAATATGTTTATTATTTAGCGAAAGGAACAGCAGTGCCAGTGATTGTTGACAGTGATCTGGTACAACCAAACGGAATTGTAGGTTCGGCAGATGGCAAAAGTCTTTTTGTAGCAGATATAGGCAATAAAAAAACCTATAAATACGAGATCTCTAAAAATGGAGCATTAGTAAACAGAACCTTATTTGCAGAAATGGGCTCTGATGGGATGACACTTGACCATAAAGGTAACTTATATCTTACCGGCCGTGGTGTGACTGTTTTTAATTCAATAGGTAAGCAGATAGAACATATCGAAATTCCGGGTTGGACTGCCAATGTCTGTTTCAGCGGAAAAAAGAGAGATGTGCTATTTATAACATCAACCACAGCAGTGTACACCTTACAAATGATTGTAAAGGGTATCTGAGAAAGTTCATTCATAAAAAAAGCCCTTTAAAAAAAATTAAAGGGCTTTTAATGTTGTTAAACCTTTTATCCAGCAGGTGATGCAACTACTTCACCTTTGATATAAATTACTTTAATCGGAGTTTTTGCGTTTGACCTAATGGTTAAGCCCTTACTGAATGGTGCAAGAGCAGCAGCATTGTAGGTAACTGTAATAGTTCCTGTTTGACCTTTTAAGACCGGTGTATTGGTGTATTTTGGAACGGTACAACCACAAACACTTTCTACATTAGTAATGATCAATGGTTCATTTCCGGTGTTTGTAAACTTAAACTCAACACTAACTGGTTTACCCTGTGGGATCTTTCCAAAATCATGAGTTTCTTTTTCAAACTTAAATTCAGCCTTTTCTTCAACTTTAAATGCTGTTACAGATGCGAATAAAAATACTACGCTACAAAGAATGATTAACTTTTTCATAATTATTTATTTGTTTTTTAATGGCAATAAAGCATGCATGAACATAAAATATTTCGTTTTATGAGTATTAGGCTCATGCAGGATTTCTAATAATTTAATTTTTTTGTTTTACGCATTCAATTATCCAAAAAGTATTGAAATCAGAATAAATGAAATTGCAGTTACCTAAAAGTAACAAAATTAATAATTTAGGTAGTTAGATTTAAAAAAATCAACAATTGTTATTCAAATGTTACCTGTGAGATTACTAAACCATCCAGAATTTATCAATCTCTAACGATACGATATCATTAAAATACGCAGTAAAAAAATTGAAAATTTCTAAAACAGCCACCTAAACCTTACCTAATTTCTTAGAAGTAAAGGTTATTGATCATGCAGCTATTAAAATCTTCTTTCCGGTTTTTTATCCTCAGAAATGCGAACACCTATTTTTCGGCCGTACAATTCTGTTCCGTCAAGTGCTTCAATAGCTTGCTGTCCGGCAGCTTCATCATCCATTTCAACAAAACCAAAGCCCTTACTTCGGCCACTTTGTTTATCAATGATCAGCTTCACAGAAGTAAGTTCACCGTATTTTTCAAAAATTTCTCTTAATTCACCTTCATCTACTTTAAATGGAAGGCCTCCAACGAAAATATTCATATGTTTATTAATTGTTTAGTTTCTTTTATTGATTTACCAAACCCTGGTAATAGGGGTGTTTATCGATCCTCGTAATTTCAGGATCACCTATGGCCGTTAATACGCGTCGGGCACCTACTAGTGTCCTAGATTGAAAATCATCATAATTCTTTGAGCCACTGATCATGCTATTGATCCTGACCAGTCCGGCAGCCTGAATAAATTCACCATTGCCAATATAAATCGCTGTATGGGTTACTCTCATATTCCGTTTATCAGCTGTAAAAAACAAATGATCGCCGGGTTTCAAATTCTTCAATGCCTTTGCGATGCTTAAGGTATCATTCTCAAGTATATCTACTTTATCGCCAACCAGAGCCTGCTGCGATGCATCTCTTGGGAGTACAATTCCATTCAGAAGATAAGTGGTTTTGGCGAAACCGCTGCAATCCATCCCCTTAATGGAAGTTCCTCCCCATAAATAAGGAATACCCAAAAAATTACGAGCAGTTTTTAATATTTGCTCGGCAGTAGGATCAGGGCGATTTTTCCAGAGATCAAAAGATTGAGCCCTTTTTATAGAAATGTAAGCGATACGTTTATCCGGAAATTCAATTTTATAGAACCCGTTTGATTCCGATAAAACTTGTAAAATATTGCCTGCAACAAGATCAGAAATGGTTAAGGATGATTCAGAAGCTTCAGAATATGCAAACCCAAACAGGTCTGTATAAACTACCTTTTCTGCGGCCTGCCAGTTTTCATAATCTGTTTTATTCATTGGAGTAAGTCCGTCGGTTTCAGTCCAGCTTAAATAATTATCGGGAGTGCGAACAAGAAAATGACCTTTTTCCCTCTTTAAAATTTTAACCGGAGTTCCTAAAGTAGCCTGGGTTGCCATCTCTGCTGCATGATTTGGAGCGTATCGAGTATTGATCACAGAAAGGTTGGCAATACCATAGATCTTTCCTTCCAGATTTTTAGCGGGTAGTACCTCATCAGTGATAATCGCTGATATATTTTCTGATTTCAATAAAGCTCTTAATTCCTGAATTGCTTCAGCCTTAGTTACCTGTAGATTGAATGTTATAGGTTTAGTTGTTTCAAGTTTCAGCTGAAAAAATTCTGTTCTTTTATCAGGTGCATATTTTTTTTGAATCTGAGCCGATAACTCATTCACACGCTTGATCAAGATAGAATCAGGCAAAGCCGCTTCTAAAGACAAAGTGAATGATAGAATAAGCGCAATTAAAAAAAATCTTTTCATATAAAAATAAGTCGAAAATACGTGTAGTCATGCTATGACTACACGTATTTTCATTAACATTTAATCTATAAATTTAAACAAAGAATATTAAAAATTATTAAAAAAGCATGCTTGTTAAATTTTGTAAACCTGCATTTAAGCCTTTGATTTTCAATTTTGATACGTTAAATTGCTAAAAACAATTGTGTTTAAGTATGAATTTGCCTTAGCCAATCCATCAGGGATGGATATTTATATGTAAAATTCAACTCTCTTTCCGTTCTTTCACTAGAAATGAGTTTCCACCTAAGTTTTTCGGAGATGAAAGTGGGTGGTTCTAGTTGTTCAGCTCTTGCGGCCAGGGTATAAAACTCTTCTTTGCTAGGATGAGATGGAGAACAACCAATATACACGCCTTCTGCAGTATCGGATGCGATCAAACAATTGATCAGATTGATTACATCATGCTGATGAATCATGTTTACTGGTGCAAGTCCGTTTGGAACATGTGTTTTACCTGCAAAAAATCTTCCTGGCATTCTTTTTGGTCCAATCAGGCCGGATAGCCTCAATAAAATCACCTTCATATCCAGGCCTGATAATAGGTCCTCAGTTTCTTTGATAACTATTCCTGATTCTGTTTGAGGATCTACTGCTGAAAATTCATTCAGGGTAGAATTAGAATCAGGATAAACAGAAGTAGAACTTATAAAAATCAGTTTTGAAATCTTATATTTTCTTAGTTGATCTGTAATGGTTTTAGCCATTTTGCGGTAATTGCTAATACCATCAATACTTCTTCGTCCTGGCGGTACAGAAATAATAAGAATATCTGCATCAAGGAAATCATGCAGATCCGCATCAGTGCTAGATGTGCTAAATTGTATTAAAAACGGGTCAATTCCTGCTTCTTTAAAAATGGCTAGTTTATCTTGGCTTGTTGTACTTCCTTTTACCTGAAATCCTCTTGAAATAAGGTTGATAGCAAGTGGAAAACCTAGCCATCCGCAACCCAAAAGACTTATTTTTACTTTATTTTCCATTTATTGACAGTTCAAAGGTACATTGATTAATCCTTAATTCTGTTTTGCATCAGGTTTGAAACGATCCAATTGGAAATAAACAGATCATCATGAAAAGAACAAAATTAAGCGTACAATAAATAACAATATTTAAAAAGCCTCAATAAATTGCTCTAATAAGGCTTCTTGCTTACCAGGCTCTACATTTTCTGGTCTCAGTTATATGTGCAAGATGATGTTCACCATGCCAGACATACATACTGAGAACTTCGGCCAGTGAATAGTTTCTTTTTCGTTCAGGATGATAATAGGTTTTGGCAAAATCCTGAGGTTTGAATGTTCTAACAAAAGAAACCCATCTTCTGTGAAGGCTATCCAGGAGATCGAGAGAATCTATAATATCACCATACTTAGCTTCCTCACATTCGGCCCAACGTTCCTCATGATACAACCTGATCGTAGGATTTTCTTCAGTGAATGCTAATTTAAAACGTATATAAGCATTCCCATGGCTATCGGGAAGATGATGAATAACTTGCCGAAGGGTCCATCCTCCTTCTCTGTACGGTGTATCCAATTGTAAATTATCCAAATTTGAAACCGCCAACCTGAGTTTGTTAGGCAAATCAGCGAGCCTATCAATCAGAATCGAATAAGCATTTCCTTCAATTTCCTTGAATGTAAACTTACCAATTGGATATTTTAATTTTTCAATGTCTGTGTTCATATCCGTTTTTTTAAACCATAAATGTCCGCATCATTAATACATGGCAACCCAGGTCTTGGTCGCCTATTACCTGCCAGTACTGATTAGACTCCTGAATATCAATGCCGTTTGAGAATAGCATCCATGCAATGTTCTGATCAATATAAACATGTGCATCAGCCTGACTTTCCGAAATGGTAAATTCCCATTGATCTACCCTTCTAATTATTGACCATCGCGCACCGGCATCTCCTACAATCTCTACAGAAATTAGGGTATCAAGTGCAGGATTGAGGTCTTTAAAATGATAGGGTAAAGCCTTCATGCATATCTGCAAAAATGGGTTATAAAACTGTTTCTCAAGCAATGAATCAACTCCCACAGCCTGTCTGATCTGCTGTTGACGCAACCATCTTTCAGTATATTCTCTGGCAATATCAAAACGGTTGTCTGATACATATTCACCAGCCCAACAGACGGGAAATAGTGCCTTGCCTGCAGGATCCAAATCCTTAAAATAAAGGTGCAATTCTTCCTGAACTATTTTTAGTTGTGAAATTAACAATGCGGGACTTACCCTTTCGTAAGCGCTAAGCCGCCCAGCATTTAAATAATTAAGGTATTCTAAATTTTCACCCTGCTTATTTATCGCTGCAGCCGGCATTTGATAGGCATCACTACCTATTGACAATCTTCTTATTGCAACGTCTAGTACATGTGCTGCAATATCTTTTACCTTCCATTGTTTACAAATTGTATCCTTATGCCATTGCTGCGGGCTCAAGCCTGATAGCACTTCAATCAATAAGGCATCAAGTTTAGGGAAGATTGGCAATACATCAATCATGTGCTCAAAGGATTTTTTTGAACCATTTTAACAACCCACCCTTATTGCCATATGGAGGATAGGCTAATTTACTGAAATCGGTATTTGACTGAAACATGATCCCACGTTCATGAGAAAAAGCCTTAAAACCATAGAAACCATGGCAGCTGCCATTGCCACTATTGCCAATGCCACCAAATGGAAGATGAGGATTAGAAATATGCAGCACCACATCATTTACACAAGCCCCGCCTGAGGAGGTTTGCCTGATCGTATCCTGAACTATTGAATCTGATCCAGAAAAAATATATAAGGCCAATGGTTTTGCCCTTTGATTAACCAGATCAATGGCTTCCTGAATAGAAGAATAGGTAATTATGGGCAAAATGGGGCCAAAAATCTCTTCCAGCATGATTGCAGACGAAAGTGATACCTTAGTTAAGATAGTGGGTTCAAGCGTATGATCTTCATCGCTGTCGGCACCACCTTTCACAATGCAAGCCCCATCTTGAACGGCTTTATTCCTCAAATCCTTTAAGCGATTATAATGCCCTGCACTAATAATCTTTCCATAACTTGTTCGATCAAGAATGCCGTTTTTACGATATAATTGATCGATTTTTTCTGATGCAAGCCTAATAAAATCCTGCTCTTGCTCAGCTTTAACTAAAACATAATCTGGGGCAATACAGGTTTGACCGGAATTCATAAACTTTCCCCAGATTACCTTTTCTGCTGCTTTCTCCAGATTAGCATCCTCGGCAATAATTACAGGAGATTTACCACCCAATTCAAGTGTTACCGAACTCAGGTGCTTAGCTGCAGCTTCCATGATCAGCTTTCCAATTTTAGGGCTTCCCGTAAAAAAGATATGGTCGAATGGTAATTTTAGTAAAGATTCAGATACACTGGCATCGCCTTCAAAACAAGCAACTTCCTTGCTTTCAAAATGATCATTGATCAATTTTGTGACCAGAGCAGCGGTTGCACTACTTAATTCTGAGGGTTTAAGCATGGCTGTATTACCAGCAGCAATGGCTGAGACCAATGGGGCCAAGAGCAGCTGAAAGGGATAATTCCACGGAGAAATGATTAAAGAAACACCTTTTGGCTCGTAGTATATTCGGTTTTTAGTGAATAAACTGCTCATACTTGCTGAAACCCTTTTGGGCTTCATCCAGGAGGAAAGGTTCTTTATGGCAAAATCTATTTCAGCATAAACAAAATAAACCTCTGTTAAAGCGGCTTCAAATTCACACTTACGCAAGTCTTTTTCAAGTGCATCAAAGATCAGCCTTTCATTATCCTGAATCAGAACTTTTAGCTTTTTGAGCTTTTCCTTCCGCTCATGTGCTTTGGTATTTCTTAAAATTAAGCTATGAGCCCTTTGCTGCTCAAATAAATGGTTTATGTTTTCCTGCATAGGGGATAATTACGGATTTCAAGCAGACGAATTTGATATTTAAAAATTCATAGCCGGATGTTTCTGATCAAAGTCTGTTGATTTTTGATAGGCCTGGGCAATTTGCAATAATTTGCCTTCGCCAAACAACTGTCCGGTAAAGGTAATGCTTGTTGGCAAACCATTTTTGAAACCATTGGGTAAAACTACGCAGGGGTGCCCGCTTAAATTCGTAGCCAGTAAATTTTGCCCGAATGCCGGTGCAATAAAAATATCAATCCCCTTCATTGTTTTATTGAGCTGTTCAATAAGTATAGTTCTTGCTCTATTAGCCTGAATATAATCTATAGCTGGGATGAAATGAGCTGATCTGAAACCACTTGGCCAAGCATTTTTATCCTGCTTCACCATCAAATCGTCACGATTCGATAAAGAAAGCTCCTCAAAAGCAGCGCCTGATTCAGCAGCAAGAACAATTAGCAGATCTCTGTAGGGCAATACAGGAAGTTCAATTGGAACCATCTCTGCTCCCATTTCCTTTAATTTTTTAAAACTCAAACTGTCATTTGCTGAATTAGCATATTTCCTATTGAATTCTGATGGGATATAGCCAATTCGAAATCCCTTCAAGCTAGATCCAATTGGCGAGCTATAGTTAAACGGTGCTGAAATCAAGCTCAGGTCTTTATCATCTATGCCCTGAATAACGTTGAATACGATGGCACAATCTTCTACACTTCTGGTTATTGGACCAAGCTTATCCATACTCCAGCTTAGGGCCATTGCGCCATATTTACTTATTCTACCAAAACTTGGACGCAATCCGGTTGTGCCACATTCTGAAGAAGGAGATACAATAGATCCAAGAGTTTCAGAACCGATGGCAAAGGGCATACATCCTGCGGCCACTGCTGAAGCAGATCCGGCTGAAGAACCGCTAGACCCACGTTTCAGATCCCAAGGATTTTTAGTTTTTCCACCAAACCAAACATCACCCATCGCTAACTCACCCAAGGTCATTTTTGCAATCAGTATAGCTCCAGCACTCTCCAATTTGGTGATAACGGTTGCATCCACATCAATATTCTGATCTTTATAAGGAACTGCCCCCCAGGTTGTTTTGTATTCCTTTACTGCCAGCAGATCTTTTGCTCCAAATGGAATTCCATGCAATAATCCCTTGTACTTACCGGCGGCAATCTCGGCATCGGCCTTTTTAGCATTCCTAAAAGCACGCTCCTCTGTGATTGTAATGGCAAATTGCAATCTTGAATCATATTTTTTTATCCGCTCAATAAAAAAGCGGGTCAATTCAACACATGAAATTTGTTTGGTACGTATCAGTTCAGCTAATTGTCTGACTGTAAAAAAAGCCAGTTCATCTTTTAATGCAGGCAGTTTCAAATTCGCTTGCGTAGATGCCTTAAAATAGTTTGCTTTATCTGGAAATTGATACGCTACCGGAAGAGGATTAAAATTTAAAGCAGGCGAAACCGAATTAGGGATATTTAATTTGCGTATGGCTACCATACTCTTTCGCTGCCCTTCTAGGTCAGTGAGCATAGAATCAGCTTCTATATCAGTAAAATCTAGGCCCATAATTTTTTGGGCTTGTTTAACTAGTAGGATAGTGATCTTTTCTTCTTCTGCCTTTTGGGTGATAAAACTACCAAGAGAAAAACTAATCAAACATAACAAGGTAATTATACTATTTCGACGCGTAATGAGTTTCATAAAAGGTTATTTATAGTTGAGCATAAAATTAATGAAAGAAACAGTAAATTAAGCCCTCAGATAATACAAAATATGATAAATCGAATTTCCAGTTTTTTTATTCTACTGATTACCAGTATCACTTTACAAGCACAAACCATAAAAACAGGTGTTTTGGTGATTGGCAATACACCCGCAGCTGTTGCAGCTTCTATACAATCTGCACGTTCAGGGGCAAAGACTATGTACCTGACGCAATCCTTATCGGTTAATCCAATATTTGCTGAAGAAGATCTGTCTTTTATAAAAAGTATAAAAAATCATTATTCTCTGAAAGAAAGAAAGAGATCAAAGACCAAAGACTCAATCATTGCCATACCTGTAATGCTTAGCCAGGCCTCAAATTTGATTAGAGGAATTAGTGATACCGTTAAAAATTTGACCATTAATAATAATAATGTGGTTGATGAGATTAAAAAAGATGGAAAAAGCTGGGAAATCAGATTAAAAGGCGGAAAAAATATTAAAGCAGATGTAGTAGTAGATGCAAGCGATAATCTTTCTATTGCCACTATGCTCGGAATAGATGCTAAAAAAACGATGGTCATCCCTGGTACTACTTTTAATCCATTTGAAAATAAGCTATACAGAAGTTCAGTTGCACTTGGATATCAGGAAACTGGGTCTTTTTTTACAATCCCCATGGGAGCATTGATACCTCAGGCCGTAGAAAATTTAATTATTATTCCTAAACCAAGCGGTAAAATAAGAGTATCAAAAATGTCGGCAGGACAAGCTGGAGGTACTATAGCAGCATATTGCGCCTTCTATAAAACAAGTACCAAGACTATTAATGTGCGTATTGTTCAAGGCGAATTACTTGCATTTGATGCATTGCTGATCCCATTTGCAGATATTGAATTGAAAGACCCTAATTTTCTTACTTATCAACGACTAGGCCTTAGCGGACTTATAAAATCTAGTTTTACAAACGGTAAGATACAATTCGACACAGCCGGACTTGTAAGAGCAGAAGATCTGAGAGGCCCAATGAAAGAGTTTTACACCAGAAGTCAGATTTGGTTTGCCGACAATAAAAAAGATACCTTAACTATTAATGATGCCATTAGCCTTTTTAAATTTATTGCTAACAGAGGAAATGAGCTTAATAAAGAGATTGAAGAAGGATGGAAGGTAAGCTTTAAACTAAACAGCATATTTGATCCTGAAAAAAATATCAACAGAAAAGAATTTGGCATTCTGGCCGATAAATATCTTCAACCCTATAATATACGAGTAGACCTATCCGGTAATTTAATGAGATGACCCATTAAAATTCAAAGCAAATTTTAAAACAATTAGGATGAAAAGCTTAAAAACACTTTTATTTTTCTTTGGGATATTGTTAATCAGCAAATCCACTCTTTCGCAGGGCCTTAATAATGAAGTTGTTAAAGCAAATATGATTGTTAATTGGGAAAGAGCTAAAGCCTACACCAAAGAATACATAGATGCTATGCCTGAGGATGGTATTAATTTTAAACCTATGCCGGATATTCGAAGTTTCGCCGAGCAAATGCTCCATATGTCACAGGGAACAATTGGTATGATTACTATCGGTACCGGGGCCGATCCCATATTTCCGGAGAAAGTTCTTGAAAAAATGGATACGTATAAAAATAAAATAGCATTGACCAAGATTGTTATGGCATGTTATGATTATACGATAGAGTCAATAAAAAATATGGATGCTTCAAAAATGGACAATCTGGTAAAACGGGGAAATTATGAAACAGACCAGTTTGGATGGTTAAATAAAGCCTTTGAACATCAAACCCACCACCGTGCGCAAACAACGATCTATCTTAGGTTGAAAGGTATTAAGCCACCCAATGAAAAATTATTCTAATGAATAGAATACGCATATCCATTCCATTAACCCAGAAATCAAATACCCAATTATCGTTAAGATTCTTTGGTCCTGCTTTTAAAATTTCAAAGGGATAATTTTACTCCTGCAGTAAGTATTTATTGCATTTTCTTGGAGTTGGTTGATCAGTTTATAGTTAGAATGGCACCAACAGCAACCAGATAACAGGGATACGCTGGACCATTTTGCTAAGGCCATATACTCGCGGTATTCCTACTAACAGGTTCGCCAGACGAATTATTCAATACCATCAGGCAGCAATTTACTATAGTAGTCATAGTCGAAAATGCAATTAAATCATGGAATAATTGCTTTCAAATCATGCAGAACTTACTAAATTGCACTCACTAACCTATTGTTCATGTGTAAATTTTCTATTCTGCTCGTCAGGCTTTTTCTGATCAATAATTTATTTGCACAAGTATCTCCAAAAGAACATTTCGGTTTTACAATAAGTGATGATTACCCCCTTGCCAATTTTACGAAAACCGAAAATTATTTTTAAAAACTTATACAAGCAATTATGAAAAAACTAGTATTCTTCTTTTTGATCACTACACATCTATCCACAAATGCACAGGATCTGGGTACCTTAAGTGTAGAAAAGATTATGCGCGATCCTAAATGGATGGGAGTATCTCCAACAAATATTGAATGGGATAACAATAGCCGTACGGTTTACTTTAACTGGAATCCGGAAAGCGTAAAAGAAGACCCTCTTTACCAGATCGGTATAGATAACCGCAAACCACAAAAAACATCCGATGACTTAAGGAAATCATTAAACAAAGGATCCATAAGCTATTCAAAAGACAGATCAAAAATTCTTTTTGAACGAAACGGAGATATTTTTATCCGTAATATCAGCACTGGGCAAGAAAGCACACTGACCAGCACATTGGACCGGGAAAGTAATCCTGTTTTTAATTCGGATGAAAGTAAAGTATTATTTCAACGCGGCGACAACCTATTCAGTATGGCATTAAATGGCGGAACGCTTGTTCAGCTAAGCAACTTTACCCGTACAAGGAAACGTCCAGAAACTCCATTGAACAAACAGGATCAGTGGCTGAGACAAGACCAAATCAATGAGTTTGAGATCATAAAAAAGAGAGAAGAAGATCGTAAGAGCAGGGAAGAAAAAAACAAAGCTGATGCAGTAAAGGGTCCAAAAGAATTCTATTTGGATGAGCGTAGTTTTTTAATGAGTGTTCGTCTAAGTCCGGATGAAAAATACATTGCCTTTCGCTTAATGAAACGCCCTGAAGGAAACAAAAATACACTAGTTCCAAATTATGTCACCGAAAGCGGTTATACCGAAGATATCAATGGGCGAACCAAGGTTGGCAATGCATTGGCTGTTAATGAAAGTTATGTTTACGATATAAAAAGAGATACCATCTATCCGATTATTACTAAAGATATACCGGGAATTAAAGACCTCCCTGACTATGTAAAAGACTATCCCAAACAACTCGCAGAGCGTACAAAAAAGAATGAAGACCGTAAAGTTTCAATCAATGGTCCGTTTTGGAATGCAGAAGGATCACATGCAGTGGTTGTAGTTTCTTCATTAGACAATAAGGATCGATGGATCATGAAACTGGATCAGACCAGCGGAATGCTATCGCTGTTAGATCGTCAGCGTGATGAAGCATGGATTGGCGGGCCAGGCATAGGAGGATTTTTTGGCGGTGCCAATATTGGATGGCTAGATAGTAATACCATATATTTTCAGAGTGAGGCTACAGGATATTCACATGTTTATACATTAAATGTGAGTTCGGGATTAAAAAAACAGATCACATCAGGAAAATATGAAGTGCAAAGTCTGCAGCTATCAAATGACAAGAAAAGCTTTTACTTAAGTGCAAACATGGAGCACCCAGGTATCACCCATTTTTACAGAATCCCGGCACAAGGCGGAGCGTCTGTAAAACTAACTTCGATGAAGGGTGGAAATGAGGTTAGCCTTTCGCCCGATGAAAAATGGCTGGCCATCAGGCATTCTTCATCCAATAAACCATGGGAGCTATTTATCCAGGAAAACAAAGCAGGAGCGAAAGTTGAGCAGATCACTAATTCTTCAAGTGAAGAATTTAAATCGTATGCATGGAGAGAGCCTGAAATGGTAAAATTTACCAACCGTTATGGATCAGATGTGTATGCACGTGTTTACAAACCTGAAAAACCGGCTTCATCTAAACCAGCAGTGGTATTTGTTCATGGTGCCGGATACCTTCAAAATGTTCATTATTGGTGGAGCCAGTATTTCAGAGAGTATATGTTCAATAATTTATTAGCTGATAACGGTTATACCGTGATTGACATTGACTACACAGCCAGTTCAGGCTATGGTCGTGATCATCGTACCGGGATCTATCGACATATGGGTGGAAAAGACTTGACAGATCATGTTGACGGAGTAAAAATGTTAGTTGAAAAATATGGGGTTAATCCTGCGAATGTTGGAATTTATGGTGGATCATATGGTGGTTTTATGACCCTGATGGGATTGTTTACCACGCCCGAAGTGTTTAAATCTGGTGGTGCTTTGCGTTCTGTTACTGACTGGGCTCATTACAACCACGGTTATACCGCAAATATTCTTAATGAACCAGCAAACGATGAAATAGCATACAAAAAAAGCTCACCAATCTATTTTGCTGAAGGATTGAAAGGAAACCTGCTGATGGCGCATGGAATGGTCGATGTAAATGTTCACTTTCAGGATATTGTTAGGTTATCTCAGCGTTTGATTGAGCTAAAAAAGGATAACTGGGAACTTGCGGTTTATCCGGTTGAAGATCATGGCTTTATTGAGCCTTCGAGCTGGACAGATGAGTATAAACGCATCTTTAAGCTATTTGAGAATACCTTAAAAAATAAGTAAAATGATTAAAAAGCATGTTTTAAATGTGCAGAGCTTCGAAAAATAGAAATAAAATGTGGAAAACTTATTTTAGAACAATAATGAAAATTTGTAATTTTATAGAATAAAGGTTAATCAATCTTAAGGCATTTGTTCAACGAATAGTGAAACGCCTTTTAGTCATGCAGAGATTGCACGCTGAGAGACGGATAAAAGCTTTAAGCTACACAAGTTTTTAATTGTAATTTTGGGGAAGCGGTCAGATAGTCAATATCTGATCGCTTTTTTCATTAAAATCTCTTGGTTAATCATAGAATGCAAAACCAGGCAAGTAAATTTTTTGTGTTATCCTGATTAAACATTCTTTTTTGGTTATTTTCGAAATTCATACCTCATAAATTATGAATTTTCGCCAATTAGGATTTAGTATTTTTCTGTTTATTCCCTTATTTGTTGCCGGGCAAACATCGGTGCAATATAACTCTGCAGAGATCAAACTTGGACTCAAAAAATTGAATGTACTGGGTTCTGCATTATATATCGCAGCTCATCCGGATGATGAAAATACCAGACTCCTTGCTTTTCTGGCAAAAGAAAAAAAATACAGAACCGGATATTTATCTCTGACCAGAGGTGATGGCGGCCAAAACCTAATTGGAAATGAACAGTCAGAATTACTGGGGCTAATACGTACCCAGGAATTACTTGCTGCAAGGAGAACCGATGGTGCTGAACAGTTTTTCTCTAGGGCAATTGATTTTGGATTCTCCAAACATTCTGAAGAAACCTTTCGTATTTGGGATAAGGAACAAATTCTAGCTGACGCCGTTTGGGTAATCCGCAAGTTCAAACCTGATGTCATTATCACACGCTTTCCAGAAGACGCGCGCGCCGGTCATGGTCAGCATGCTGCATCTGCAATCATCGCCCGTGAGGCATTTATTGCAGCAGCAGATCCAAAGCGTTTTCCTGAACAACTGAAATTTGTTGAGGTTTGGTCGGCGCAACGTATTGTTTGGAACACCTTTAATTTTGGCGGATTAAACACCACCTCTGATGATCAGCTTAAGCTGAATGTTGGTGCATTTAACCCCCTGATTGGCAAAGGATATGGAGAAATTGCAGCAGAAAGCCGAACAAATCATAAAAGTCAGGGCTTTGGTAGTGCAAAACAACGCGGTCAGTCTTATGAATATTTTACTCCTATAAAGGGGATTTCGGCCAAAGCAGACCTATTCGAGAATATTAATTCAAACTGGAACCGTATTTCTGGAGGCGAAGAAATTGGCCGAATGATTGGTCTTGCTGATAAGAATTTCAATGCCGACAATCCATCAGCATCGGTTCCTGCATTGATCAGTATTCTGAAAGTACTAGAAAAACTACCCAATAGCTATTGGAAGGAGCTGAAAGCAAAAGAACTGAAAGATCTGATCGCAGCTGCGGCCAGCCTTTGGTTTGAAACCTATGCAACTCAGCCTATCTATTCACTAGGTGATAGCATAAAACTTCGGTCTGAAGTTCTTATCCAATCAGAATTACCTGTCAAACTTGTTTCTGCTAACGGAAAAAAACAATTTGCTGATCTAAAAAATGGAACTTTAAAAAGTATAGATGAAAGTACTTTAGCGAAAACTATAACAGAACCTTATTGGCTAAATGAAAAGCACCCCGATGGGATGTTTACAATTAGCGATATGCATCTAGTAGGCTATCCAGAAAATCCTGCTCCGGCTATTGTAAACTTCATTTTCAATATCGCTGGTATGGAAATATCCTATCAACGTCCTGCAGTTTACAAATATACCGATCAGGTTCGGGGTGAGGTATATCAGCCTTTAATCATTGCTCCGCCTGTAACCTCCAGTATTACAGAAAAGGCCTATGTTTTTATTGGAAACACCTCCAAAACGATACAAATTCAGTTAAAAGCATACCGTGATAAAAGCAGTGGAACACTCATCCCAACCGTACCATCGGGATGGAAGGTTGAACCAGAAACAATTAAATTCGAGCTGTTAAAAAAAGGGGCAGAAAAAACTGTTGAATTTAAAATAACACCCAGTGATGCTTCTTTATCTGGTGTATTTGCACTCCATATCGAAACACCCCAAGGAAACTTTAACCGCGGAAGCAAAGTAATAAACTATGATCATATCCCGCTTCAAACATTATTTCCATTAGCTGAAGCCAAAATTGAACGGATTGACCTAATAACTGGCGGTAAAAAAATTGGCTATCTTCAAGGGGCTGGCGATTTGATTCCAGAATCCTTGCAGCAGATTGGATACCAGGTACAAGTACTTTCAGAAGCTGAAATCATGAACGCTGATCTTTCACAATATGATGCAATTATTTCAGGAGTAAGAGCATATAATGTGAATGAACGGTTAAATTTGATGCAACCAAAACTTATGGACTATGTAAATAAGGGTGGCACATTCCTGGTTCAGTATAATGTAAATAATCCTGTTCTGGTGCAAAATATAGGACCCTATCCGTTCAAAATCTCACGCGACCGAGTAACAGAAGAAAATGCAGTGGTAACATTCCTCGACAAAGACCATCCAATATTGAACTACCCCAATAAGATCACTCAAAAAGATTTTAATGGCTGGATTCAGGAAAGAGGTTTATATTTCACAACTGATGCTGATCCAAAATATAGTCGTATTTTAAGTATGAATGACGCAGGAGAGCCTGCAAAAGATGGATCATTACTGGTTGCAGAATATGGCAAGGGAAGATTTGTTTATACATCACTAGTATTTTTCAGGGAATTACCAGCAGGAATACCCGGTGCATATAGATTATTTGTAAATTTGATCACTAATAAAAAATAAATGAAAACCGAAAAAAGTAAAACAAGCAATAGTATTTATTATATTATTCCAGCTGTATTATGTGGCGTATTTACAGCATGCGTAGTGTCTGGAACCTCATTCCATATGGTATTGGGTGCAGTATTTGGACTTCTTTCAGCAGGATTCTGGAGAAATGTTGTTCAGAAGAATGAAGAAGCCTAATCAGGAACATATTCCTTTCTTTAAAACCTGGAACCAGTTTTATTATCTTTTGATCATATGGCTGGCCTTTCTGATTGTATCCTGCTATCTGTTCACTAAAACTTTTGAATGAGCGGGATAGATTGGATAGTACTATTTGCCACCCTATTTATAATTGTAGCTTATGGCATTTATAAAAGCCGGGGGACAAAGAACATCGACGGTTATCTGCTAGGTAATAAATCATTTCCCTGGTATAGTGTAACGCTTTCGGTGATGGCTACTCAGGCCAGTGCCATTACTTTTCTTTCTGCTCCGGGACTGGCATTTTCATCCGGAATGTCATTTGTACAATTCTATTTTGGACTGCCTTTGGCAATGATCGTGCTTTGTATTACGTTCGTGCCCATTTTCCACAAACTAAAAGTTTATACCGCCTACGAATTTCTGGAGAATCGCTTTGACCTAAAAACAAGAGCACTAACAACTTTTCTGTTTCTTGTACAGCGCGGACTTTCAACCGGAATTACCATTTATGCTCCATCAATTATTCTGTCAACGATCCTGGATATTGATACTACCTATACCACGCTATTTATTGGTGGGCTTGTGGTTACTTATACCGTTTATGGTGGGACAAAGGCGGTATCTTATACTCAAATGCTCCAAATGACGGTCATATTCTCGGGCTTGCTAGTTGCCGGAATATTAGTAGTACAACTGCTTCCTGAAAGTGTCGGATTTGGGAAAGCCCTTCAAATAGCCGGTAAAATGGGGCGTACCAATGCCATTGATTTTTCATTCGACTGGAATAATCAATACACCGTTTGGAGTGGTCTGATCGGTGGATTTTTCCTTCAATTATCTTATTTCGGAACCGACCAGAGTCAGGTAGGACGTTATCTCACAGGCTCATCGGTAGCACAAAGTCGTTTGGGTTTATTAATGAATGGCCTGGTGAAGATCCCTATGCAATTCCTAATACTACTCATTGGAGTACTAGTTTTTACATTTTATCAATACACTCAACCTCCGGTTTTCTTTAACAGTTATGAGTTAGGAAAATTAGAGAAAAGCGCATACGGGAAGGATCTTGAAAAAATCAAAGCAGACTATTCAGATGCATTTATTAAGAAACAGGCTGAGATACGCCAGCTAGAACTGGCACTTGATGCTCATGATGAGCAGGCCATAAATGCCCACAGAATAATTCTCGAAGCGGCTGATAAAAAAACAAAAGCGATCAGGCAGCAAGCGGTTGACCTGATGAAAAAGAATGATCCTGAAGCAGAAACAAACGATAATAATTACGTATTTCTAAGCTTTGTGACACGCTACCTACCTCAGGGTTTGATTGGATTACTTATCGCAATCATCTTTTTAGCTTCTATGGGATCAACAGCCAGTGCTCTAAATTCGCTGGCTTCAACCACCGTAGTGGATATCTACAAACGCTTGATCAATAAAAATGCTTCGGATAAAAAATATCTTTCGGTATCCCGATGGATTACCATTATGTGGGGACTATTAAGCCTCCTTATGGCACTTTTTGCTAGTAAAATGGGTAATCTACTAGAAGCAGTTAATATTTTAGGGTCTCTGTTCTATGGCACGATACTCGGAATTTTTATTGTTGGCTTTTACCTGAAAAAGGTTGGAGGCTCTGCAACATTTATTGCAGCCTTAATTACTGAGGTAATTGTATTCAGTTGCTGGATGATGAACATCATGGCTTTTCTATGGTTAAATGTGGTAGGATGTGTACTAGTTGTTCTGATTGCAAGTATTCTGCAGCGATTCAACAAAAAGGCTTTGGAAAATAATGCGTTTTAAGTGTCAGATAAAACAGTCCATTCACTTACTGAATAGACTTGGAATGCTAGCTTCTGCCAAAAAGTTCCTCAACCGTATACTCTCTTGACCAGATCATAAATACCGTTGCTTCAAAATAGCAACATGATGGTTTACATGCCCGGCCATAATAAAGATCAGGGCTCTTACACTTATTGGTTTATTATTTGAAATTCCTGATCGATCAATCTCAATCGCATTCAGCGACCTGATCAGATACATATTAGCCTTTCGCAAAGCTGCAAATTCATCTGCGAGGCTTTCTAAACTCCGGTCTGCAAAATGAGCATTTGACACGTAATCATTTTCATCAAAACCCGGCAATGGGGTAGCGTCATTTCGGGCAATGCGCAAAGCACGGTAGGCCATTATCCGCTCAGTATCAATTACATGCCCGGCCAGTTCCTGTATGGTCCATTTTCCTGGAGCATAGGCAAATGATGCCTTTTCACCAGGAACACTACTTAACAAAGCGGAAAATAATTCCATCTGCTGTTCCAGCTCAGTCAATACATCATCGCTAACCGTATCAACATATCCTTTATAAAAAAGGGAGAATTCTTCAGCTTTTGGTCGCTTCATAAATCATATTACTTTTTAAAACTATCCGGAAGGTTGTACCCTTTCCTAATTCAGAATCTTTTATAAAAACACTGCCCTGATGGTAATTCTCAACAATTCGCTTGGTGAGCGAAAGACCAAGTCCCCATCCTCGTTTTCTGGTAGTATATCCGGGTTGAAAAACTGCATCAAATTTTAATCTAGGAATACCCGCACCCGTATCTGTGATATCAATGAAAACCTGTTCTTTTACCAGATTCTCTTTGATCTCAAGCTTAATACTTCCTTGTCCCTCAATGGCATTCACAGCATTTTTAAGTATATTTTCGATGACCCAGTCAAATAAAGGCACATTAACCAGTGCCTCAACCTGCTTATCTCCTGATAAAATGAATTCGATCTTATCACTTACCCTAACCTTGAAATAATTGACAAATTCTGAAACCACATCATACACCACATGATTATGCAGAATGGGCTTTGAACCGATCTTGGAAAATCGATCAGCAACCATTTCAAGTCGCTTGACATCATTCTCCATTTCAATAATCAAGGGGTCATCGGGAGCATTAAACTTAGATTTAAGAAGCTCTACCCAGGCCATTAATGAAGAAATTGGTGTGCCTAACTGATGGGCTGTTTCTTTAGCCAGACCTACCCAAACCTGGTCCTGCTCCGATTTTCTGGAAGAATTGAAAACCCCATAGGCAAGCAGTAGAAAGATCGCGATAATCGACAATTGTAAGTAAGGAAAAGCCCTCAATTGAGTTAATAAAGTAGAATCCTTATAATAGACATACCATTTCTCGTTATTCCGATTGTTTAATTCAAGGATTATTGGTTGCGGATGCTGAGATTTCATCTCTTTGAGCTGAGATTTAAAATATTTAGGATCGTACTTTTTCTTAGAATCAGCCTCCAGGTCAAAATTTGTTTTTGTACTGTCAAGCCCACGCCAGGTAATAATATTATCAGCAGAATCAACCACGATTGCCGGCACTGCCAAACTATCGCGCATGCTGTAGATAAAGGTTATATATTCATCATTCACATCGGGCATGGCAATTATATTACGGGTACTTCTTGCCCATAATTCAGCTCGTGTACGCTCTGCAGTAGATATATTCCTTACCAAATAGTCGGTATACCATAGCGATGCACCCACAATAATTAGTGCAAATGCTATTAAAATAAACTTCCAGCGGCGTTTCCTATCGTATGGATTCATATATTTCAGCAAATTACAAAAGGAAATTGAAAGGTAGGAATTTAGTTGGATAGTTGATGTTAGTTGGTTAGTTGGTTGGTTGTTAGGTATGTAGTGGTTCATTGAAAATCAATTCTCAACTCTCAATTCTCAATTCTTAACTATTCCCTATCTTTGTCGCATGCCTGATATCACTAAAAAAGTAAGAGTACGTTTTGCCCCAAGTCCTACCGGTGGTTTACACTTGGGAGGAGTTAGAACTGTATTATTTAATTATTTGTTTGCCCGTAAACATGGCGGCGATTTTATCCTGAGAATTGAAGATACTGACCAAAACCGTTATGTAGAAGGTGCAGAACGCTATATTTTAGATTGTCTTGCATGGTGCGGATTAAATCCAGATGAAGGCCCAAAAAATGGTGGTCCATTTGCTCCTTATCGTCAGAGCGAGCGTAAGGCAAATTACAGAATCTATGCAGAACAACTGATTAGAGATGGGTATGCCTATTATGCATTTGATACTACTGAAGAACTGGATGAACAAAGACAAATAACACCCAACTTTCGTTACGGCCATGAAAACCGAAATTTTCTGCGGAATTCATTAAATCTAAGCGTAGAAGAAACACAAGCATTGCTTGATCAAGGAATTCCGTATGTGATTCGTATCAAGGTTCCTGCAGATGAAACCCTGCACTTTTTTGATATGATTCGTGGCGATGTCAGTTTTGATACCAATCTGGTTGATGATAAAGTATTATTAAAAGCCGACGGTATGCCAACCTACCATCTGGCAGTAGTTGTTGATGATTATTTAATGAAAATCAGTCATGCATTCAGAGGTGAAGAATGGCTTCCATCAGCTCCGGTTCATATCCTTCTGTGGGAATACCTTGGATGGAAAGCAGATATGCCGGAATGGGTGCATCTTCCGCTGATTCTTAAACCCGATGGAAATGGAAAGCTGAGTAAACGTGATGGTGACAGGCTTGGATTCCCGGTTTATGCAATGAACTGGAAAGATCCAAAAACTGAAGAAACAACGCGTGGTTTTCGTGAGATGGGCTATCTTCCTGAAGCATTCGTAAATATGCTGGCACTTTTGGGATGGAACGACGGAACGGAACAGGAGATTTTCACGATGGATGAACTGATTGAAAAATTCAGTATTGAAAGGGTTAGTAAGGCAGGTGCAAAATTTGATTTCGAAAAAGCAAAATGGTTTAACCATGAATACATTAAAAAGTCTGAAGTAGCAGATATTAAAGATCAGGTTTTTACTATTCTTCAAGAAAAAGGTGTTCAAATTGCAAATGATGACTATTTTATAAAAGTTTTATCGCTTGTGAAAGAGCGCATGATCTTTCTGCAGGATTTCTGGGAGCAGGCATCATTCTTCTTTGAACAACCTATTGATTATGACTTGAATGCGGTGAAACCAAAATGGTCAGATGCTAAGACCGAATTCTTTCTTGAACTCATCAAAACTTATGAGGCGATCTCAGGATCTGGAGACTGGGAGGTAGTGAATCTGGAGACTATTTTCAAAACCTTATCTGAACAAAAAGATATCAAACCTGGCGAATTGATGCTTCCATTTAGAGTCATGTTGGTTGGCGGGAAATTCGGTCCAGGCGTATTTGATATTGCTTTACTTATTGGAAAAAAGGAAACGATCAGCAGGATTCAGAAAGCCTTGATCGCTTTTACTGAAAACTAAAAAACGCAAAGCAGATTTTATAGCCCAGGCCTTTGGCGTTTGAAATTTCCCAATTGCTGGCGCGTGCGTGTCGCGTGTGCTTTTTCCTAAACTATTATTATTCCCCCTCTGATTTGTCTTTTAATTAACAAATCTGTGCTTATTTTCACGAAGGTCCCTCACCTGCCGAAGAGCAGGTTTCGGGATGACATTGGATTTAGATTTGATATTAATTTTTTTAGGACAATACACTCCCGTCGCGATAACTATCGGGAGCAGTTTTATAAAAGGTAGGCAGCTAACTCCAGGCACAGGAGAATTTATATCAATGTTAAACAAATCGTCCATTCACTGAACCTCCGTTCACCTCTCTTCCGCATTGACTGGTGCGGCAATTACAACCCCAGCCCTCGCAGAACCTTTCATAGCAGCAGGCGCAGCGGTAGCGGTTATTCGCTGTTTTTTTATTGTTTTTTAAAGGCCCTCATGGTCTCGTCGTACCGCCTCGGCTTGGTTCTTTTTTGCTACAGAAAAAGAACTAAGCCCCCGCGGCTATGAGCGGAATGAAATTTTATACATGCTTGGTAACACCAAGCACTACAAAAATTCCGGGGTCCATAATTGATTTTTTAAGAAAAATTTTAAAGCGTTGTGCACGCGTCATCCTGAACAAAGTGAAGGAACTTTGTTGTTTGAATGATAGTTTGTTTTACCCGCTCATCGCCGCGGGAGTGGCTAGTGTCTTTTGTCTTGAAACAAAAGGCACCAATGCCGAAGCGCCCTTGCGCTGAGACCACGAAAACCTAAAAAAAACAATAAAAATACTGAGTAAATCAAGAAAGAACGATGCTTCTACCGCTCCAAAGGAGTCCTACGGACACAGACCTTTAATAACCATATGCTGGCGCGCGCGTGGCGCGCGTGCCTTTGTTACAAGTTTCGGCCCGCATACGGTAATCTGGCATAACATTCAATTTAGATTGATTTTAGTCTTTTAAATTCCAATTATCAATAGAAAGACCTATATTGTTTATGTAAAACCTAAATTTAAGCTCCCTGTAAATTAAATACCCAGATGCAGGAAAAAGAGAATACTTCAAATTTGACGACTGTCAATTAAAAAATAAAATAAAAACAAGCTCATGAAAAACCTATCAAAGTTTACCATCGTTAGCCTACTCCTATTATTATTTTTGGCACCACTTGCTCAGGCTTCTAAACCTGTAAGAATCGCAACGATCGGGGCTTCCCCTTCCATCAATAAAAATCAGTCGCCAGAGGCCTTAGTCGAACAGATGATTGGTTTTTGGCAGGGCCAGCTCAATCAGGTTCTTAATTCTAAACTGGATTTGATTGTATTACCCGAAATTTGTGATGTGCCGGTCGGCATGAGTACTTCAGAGCAAAAAATTTATGTCGAAGCAAAGAAAAACAAGCTTTCAGACTTTTTTGCCAAAATAGCCCGGGAAAATAATTGCTATATCGCATTTGGATCATTACATAATACAGATAAGGGTCTTCGCAATTCCCTGATTTTACTGGACAGGGCCGGAAAAATTGCAGGGACCTATCATAAGAACTTTCCAGTCATCAATGAAATGGAACAAGGAGTTATCCCCGGCGATCAAACAACAATTATAAAATGTGATTTTGGCACGGTCGGAATGGCAATATGTTTTGATTTGAATTATGATGAATTGCGTGCAAAATATGCACAACAACAGCCAGATATCATCCTCTTTTCCTCAGTTTACCATGGCGGATTGATGCAAAGCACATGGGCTTATTCCTGCCGTTCTTATTTTGTAAGTGCCATAGGAGTTGTACAATTGCCTTCTGAAGTTCTAAATCCGCTTGGAGAAATTGTAGCAAGCAGTACCAATTATTTCAATTATACCCTTGCCACCATTAACTTAGATTATGAATTAGCCCATCTGGATTATAACTGGGATAAACTTAAGAAGCTAAAGGCGAAATATGGAGATGCAGTTAGTATTCATGATCCCGGAAAAGTGGGCTCAATAATGATTTCTAGTGAAGATAAAGCCATAAGCGCCCAACAGATGGTTAAAGAATTCGATATTGAACTTCTTGATACTTATTTTGACCGTTCTAGAATGTTTAGAAAAAAACAATTGGGGAAAGCCTTATAATTTTACTGCCAACTATGAGGTGAATTAGGAAGTCTTAATGGCTTGGCCAAAATAAAAAAACACACATGATGTCATTGGTACCATTTTTAATGATAAGGTTGGTGCGGGTGTCAGCACTGAATGAGTAGGATGTAGAATTCATTCTACACCAAATGGACATAAAAGACTTGCTAAAACATGTAGGTATTTTAAAAGAATAAATTTTAGTATTGAACCTAAAAGGAAAGACCC
>CANKAT010000017.1 GCA_947479815.1 Sphingobacteriaceae bacterium | reverse complement strand
GTCCAGGTATATTGTTAATATGACTGATGATCATCGTCACCTGGGAAGTGTCGAGTCCGATAATACCGATTCTTGTCAATTTCTGGTTTTCTAGGCCCAATGCCGGCAATGAATTTACTGTTGCAATTCCGGCTCCTACAAGTGCAAGTCCAGATATGAATTCCCGCCTGTCAATATTTTTCATGGTGCCATTTTAAAGTGTATAATTAAATATGGGTAGTAGGCATAGTAAAACTATCAAAATTTCCATTTAGCAGTTGAAATTTCTTTGAAAGCCAGCATTTCCATCAGTAATATTTCAATTTGGCTTAAGGAAGTTTTTAAAAATAAAAAAGAAGGAGGTAATACTTAATTATTACTCCTTCTTTAATTAGATTTTATGAAAGGACCTCCAAAAGACGGTCTACATCGGCTAGATTGTTGAATACAGATGGAGAAATACGCATTTTATTTCCAAAACGCATGGCAACATGTATTTTCGCGCTTTCCAACTTACGCATGGCTTCAGCCGGATTTTTGCATATAAAAGACATGATAGGGCTTTCATTACCTTCTGGTGTAATAGATGGATATCCAAGACGAGGCATTTCTTTTGCGAGTCGATCAGTCAATTGCCGTGCATGATTTCGGATATTAGTTATACCAAGCGCGTTTATATATTTAATTGATTCCAAGGCACCAATAACACCTTCGTAATTTGGGTAGCTTACTTCATACATACTTGGACCTTTCTGTGGACTAAATATAATTTCATCGCGAGAAGAATCAGGTTTTTCTACCCATGGTGCATAATTAAATGCTATTCCACCATCAAGATGGGATGGACGAACAACAGTGTCTTGAAGATCTTTACGGACATAAAAGAATCCAAAGCCTTTTCCTCCACCCTGAAGCCATTTAAAAGTAGAACAAGCAGCGACGTCAATACCCATTGCCTTAACATCTACTGGAACTGCCCCTACACCCTGAATGATATCAGCATAAAGGATTGCCCCGTTCGCATGTGCCAGATCGCTAATGGCTTTTACATCCTTGACAAGAAAGCCATTGACGTTTGAAACTAAAGTAATGGCTATCAGTTTTGTTTTTTTATTCACTAGTGGTTCGAGGTCTTTAGCTGTATATTGCCAGTCCTTAGTTTTAAAAATGTTCAATTTAAGACCATCACGTAATTCACGCATTTTATATCCATAAATACTTTCAGAGTAATGCAGATCAGTTAAAACTACGTTCCCCCCAGTAAGGTCCATTCCATTTAACATATCATTTTCTGATGTTATAGTACTTCTTGCAAATGCAATTTCTCCAGGGTCTGCATTAATTAATTGTGCAAAACGATTCTTACACTCTTGCTTAGAATCAGCCCAAGCCGGCCACCACGGTGACCCTACGTCATTTTTTGTCCATTCCGTAATACGATGTACAGCAGAGGAAGTGTATATATTTGTTGGATGAGTTGAAGCATTGTCCATATAAATTTCCTGCTTAACGCGGGGAAAATCATCCCTCACCTTTGCGAAATCAGGTATTAAACCTGTAATATGAGCGGGCATTAAATCAGGATTAATGGTATTAATATCCGATTTGAATGAACTTAGAGATCCTAGTCCGATGGTGGTAGCACCCACTCCCGCTAAGGATTTTAAAAAGGTAGATCTTTCCATGTTGGTTTTATAATTTATTTATACTATGCTGTTTCAGTTTGTTATTCAATTAAAGAAAGAGCCTAAAAATATAGGCTCATTCTTTAATTTACCGCTTAATATCCGGCATTTTGAGTCATTTTAGAATTTACGTCAATTTCTGATTGAGGTATTGGTAACAGGTATTTTCTTAAAGGATAGAATGTCCTGTTTTCAACTACAATATATCCCGTAGCCCATGTAACTTTTCCAGTTGTTTGATTAACCGTACCTAGTCGGCTTCCATAATATGGACCGCTCATTACAGTCGGACCCAAATCCCAACGTTTGATGTCAAAATATCTCAAACCTTCAAATGCCAGTTCAACTCTTCTTTCACGACGAACAAGGTCGCGGGTTAATACTGAGGCATTGATTTGTCCTGCACGGGTCCTGATTTTGTTTAAATATTCAAGTCCGAGTGTCATGTTTTGACCGCTTTCCAAAGCAGCTTCAGCATAAGTAAGATACATTTCAGCTAGTCTGATTACCATAATCGGTGCATCAAAATTCTGACGTTCAGCATTCAAAATTCCTGGATCAAGGTACTTTTTAGACATTTGTGCGGATTTAGATCCGTCGCTGAGATAATAATCCGCGTTGGCAGTTCCACCAAATTGTGGATCCAATGCAGTATAGATTCTGCCAAACCAGTTGGAACCTGGATAAGCAATAGACATTGCCAATCTTGGGTCGCGGTTTGAAAATGGATCTAAAGGATCGTATGTTGGATCATCAGATATTTTCAATCCCTTGTTGGTCTCGTATTCATCTACAATACTTTTGGAAACGGCATTTTCAGAATAACCACCTTTCCATGCTGGAAGCCTCTGCCAAGGAATAGAGGTGGAATAATCATTTTGAATATGCTGAATCTCAGCGATTGCTTCTTTGTTGCTTGCTTTATTCTGACGATAAAATAATTGCTCATAATTAGGATAAAGTTCATAAACACCCATGTCGATTACCGCTTTAGAATCTATCATGGCATCAGCATATTTCCCTGTATAGAGTTCTAATCTAGCTTTTAATGCGAGCGCTGCCCCCTTTGTTATATGACCTTTTGCAGTGATGTTATTCTGAGTAGGAAGTATTTTACTAATCTTATCGAGCTCATCCAATATGAATGCATGGATCTGGGCAACCGGAGTTCTGGCCGGTAATTCAGTGGATGCTATTGTTTTTGTGATCAAAGGCATGTCTCCGAAGAACATTGATTTTAGGAAATAATCATATGCTCTTAAAAACCGAATTTCTGATTTTAACTTTTCCTTCAATGCTCCATCAATTGTCATTGCTTCAATATTTTCCAGAAATGAATTGTATTTCCGAATTTGAACATAGCTGAATACACGTCCTCCATTGCCAACGTTTACATTTTGCGGGTTTATTGTGCCGTTACCAACCTGTTGGTAGCCGGTGACGGTTAACCAGCTATAATCGTTATCTGTCATCGCATCTCGCATCACTACGTCCATTCCATTATCCCATCCGCGATAAGCACCTGCTAGAGCCATGTTAATATCACTCTCTGATTTCCAGAAAGTAGCCCCACTTAATTGATCATTAGGTACGGCATCTAAGAATTTTTCAGTACAGGATATCATTCCCAAACTGATAAATATCCCAAAGCATATATATGTTATTTTTTTCATAACCTTAATTTCTATGATTAAATAGTTTATAATGTTGTTCATTGTATCAAAAGTTAACATTAAGCCCAACCGTGTAGAACTTCACTTGAGGATAACTCCAACCCGCAGCACCATCTACAACATGACCGTGAAATGCAGTATTATTTGCCTCCGGATCATATCCAGCAGGGAACTTAGTGAAAGTCAGTAGGTTTTCGCCACTCACATAAATCCTGGCCCGTGACATAAATGCCTTCTTTGACAATGAAGATGGTAAAGTATATCCAAGCTGGATATTTTTCATTCTCAGGTATGATGCATCATGAATTAAAAATCCGCTAGAAACAACATTTTTTCCTCCGGCTCCACCTTCCAGTTGTGTTTTAGGGAAATATCCTTGTTGTGTAACAACTCCGTTTTGCACGATCATGCGATCAAGGTGCATACTTAATGCTTTACCATTACGCATGAATGGCATATAACCACGAACCCTAAGGTATCCGGATACATCTTCAGTACCATGGAAGAATGTTGAGAAATCAAATCCTTTATATCTGAAGCCAAGGTTCATACCATAAGTAAATTTTGGAACAGTATTTCCGAGAACAACGCGGTCACTTCCATCAATCTTACCATCACCGTTCTGATCTTTAAATTTCAAATCGCCAGCACCAACATTTGGGGTATGAACTGCACTTGATTTCGCTTCTGCATCGGTCTGGAAATATCCAATCCACTCATATCCTATATAAGAATTCCATGGTTTACCCTTTTCTCTTACAATTGCACCGCCTTCACCTGCAACATCAAAAATATCTCTGCTGAAATACTTTTCGACATTGTTCTTGTTATATGATCCGTTAACTGATATATCAAACTGTAATTCACCTTTTGATTTTGAGTATCTCATTTCAGCTTCAATACCCTTATTGCTCATTGCCCCATAATTTACTGTTGGAGCTGGTAGTCCGAATGTCCCAGATACAGGTATAACGGTCAGGATATTATCAGTATATCTGTCATAAGCATCAATACTTACTGAGATTTTGTTCTTTAGGAGTTTTAGATCAGCACCTATATTTTTTTCTGTAGTTGTTTCCCAGGTGATATCAGGATTGTTAGCGGCTGTCTGCGCTGCACCTGTTGCGCTCGCACCTCCAAATGCATAGTTCTGTCCCAAGGTAATCAGAGGTAGAAACATATAGTCTGCAATCCTATGATTACCCAATTTACCCCAAGATGCTCTAATTTTTAGGAAATCAAGCCATTTTATATCTTTCATGAAATTTTCGTCGCTCATCACCCAGCCAGCAGAAAATGAAGGAAACCATCCCCAACGATTACCTTTTGCAAATTTTGAAGAACCATCTCTGCGGATATTGGCCTCGAACATATATTTGCCATCATAATCATAATTAACTCTAGCAAAATATGATCCCAGTGTTGCTCTTCTGTCTGTACCTGAATTTAGCAATCCGGCTGTACTACCAGCGCTGATGGCTTGTAGGTCATTTGAAGGGAAACCTAAGCGGTAGGCCATAGTAGAATACATATCCTCAGTACGAGTTGATACTCCTGCAAGGCCTTTTAAACCATGTTTCCCAAACCTATTGTCGTAATTGAATAATGATTCCATATCAATTACTCCAAACCTGTCCAAATTTTCCTGGTTCGATGATGGTCCTGAAACCTGTCCACCACCATATGTAAACTGAGAAATGTGATTCGTAGTTTCTCTGAAAGTATAATCTAAACTTGCCCTGTTTTTCCAGGAAAGTCCTTTAATTATTTTTGCATTCGAAAAAATGGAACCGACCAATTGGTTTGCTTTGGTTGACCTTAGGTTTCCATTATCAATCCAGGCTGCAAAATTCCCCAGAGGATATTCTCCTGACCAACTACCGTCGGCTAATTTTAGTTTTTGAGTAGGTGGTATATGCGTTACAGAATTATAGAATTGCTGAAGATCACCTCCACGGGTAAGTTCCGGACCTGTTAATGGAATGGTATTGACTGCACGATTCAGTGCTGTATTTATACCGATATCCAGCCATTTATTAATCTTATTGTCAACATTGAAGCGGAAGTTTAATTGGTTAGCATCTACAGCCTTTATTACTCCTTTTTGATCATTGTAAGCCATCGATATATTATATCGAGTAGCATCTGTCCCTCCAGAAAAATTCAGCCCATGATATTGTGAAGTGCCCTGACCAGAATACAACACAGACATCCAATCTGTACTAGGATACATTGGATCATTTCCTGCCCGGTATTTGGCAATTGCATCGGTAGTAAATGTCGGGGTTAATCCGGCATTAGCTCTTGCCTCATTATACAATTCTGCATAATCTGCTGATCCCAGAAAATCTGGTACTGAGGTAGGATCTTGTTTCCCAAAATAGGTATTGTATTTTATTTGGATTGGCCCTTTTTTCCCACGTTTTGTTGAAACAAGTATGACACCATTTGCAGCCCGTGTTCCATAGATTGAAGCAGACGCTGCATCTTTAAGAACACTAATGCTTTCGATGTCAAATGGGTCGATATTGTCCATTGAAGATTCCATGCCATCCACAATTACAAGTGGTTGAGAATCACCCATGCTTCCCTGCCCTCTGATTAGTACATTCATTCCTTCAGCACCTGGCTGTCCGGAATTGGTATGTATAAATACCCCTGAAATCTGACCTTCAAGCATTGAAGCAACATTCGTTGCCGGGCGGGATGACATTGTTTTTTCTACATTAACTGTAGATACTGAGCCGGTTAAGTTGGCCAGATTCGAAGTGCCGTATCCAATGACCACAACTTCATTCAATGCAGTATTTGCAGCTTCAAGAATTACATTAATAGCAGAACGATTATTGGTGCTAGCTTCTTTTGTTACAAAACCGATATAGGTAAATACAAGTACTGAATTATTGTCATCAAAAGTAATGTTATAATTACCATTAAGGTCTGTAGTTGTGCCAATTGTTGTGCCTTTTACTCTAACGCTCACTCCTGGAAGTGATTCTCCTTTTGAATCGGTCACCTGCCCTTTGATAATAATTGGCGGAGTCTCCTCAATAATTGGAGTTAAATCTGGTGATTTAGGTGACTGGAAGAGAAGTGATTTTCTTTTAACTATTACAATGTTATCATTAATTGTATAAGTCAAAGCCTGGTTTGTGAAGCATTGGTCAAGCACGCTCTCAACCGTAGAGTTTTTGAATTTTACATTCACAGATTTTGCTTCTTTTAGCATTGCTGCATCATATACAAATTCATACTTACTTTGGTTGCTTATTGACCAAAATACCTGCTCAAGAGTTGCATCTTTTTGAGATAAAGTGATTTTTTGAGCATAACCCGAGGCACTAGCCTGAATTATAATTGTGACCATTAAAACAAAAGAAAGTTTCATAATCAGTAGTAGTTTATAGGCGGTGGAATATTGCTCACTGCACATCCTATGAGAAGGAATTTTCATACATTTGTATCGTTTAGGTTTATAAGTTTGTCGATATCACATTATTAATAAGCGGGTAGGCCTGAATTGTCTTAATGACAAATTTGAACCGGTGCGTTCGTAGCGCTCCGGTTTTTTTCAATTACCCTTTTTTTAGTTGGGGTTATGGCATAACTATTATCCTCCTTTCTCTCCCTAGTGAATTACCGGGAATGATTTTAAAATGGATTGAACCAGTTGATTCCAGAACTTCCAGAACTTCAGATACATTTCTAGAACGGGATATTTTTACGCCAAAAAATTTCTTAGGAATAATGCCTTGGTACTGAACTTCTAGGTTGTACCAGCGAGATATCTGTCGCATGATGCTTTGAATATCCTCGTTTTTGAACATAAAAAAACCATCTTTCCAAGCTACAGCTTCATTTACATCAACACTTAGCACATCTATATTTCCATTCATTACTCGTGTCTGCTGTCCTGGTGAGATAATTTTACTTTTATTCTCTTTTATAATTTTCACAGAACCTTCCAATAAGGTAGTATTGGTGCTAGATTCATCGGGATAGGCCATTATATTAAAATGAGTACCTAAAACTTCAACCGTTTGACTATTATTTATGACTCTGAAAGGCATTTTACTATTGTGTGCAACCTCAAAATAAGCTTCTCCACTTATTTCTACTCTTCGTTCAGTACCAGTAAATCTGACCGGGTAACGCAAAGAGGAAGCAGAATTTAACCAAACTTTACTTCCATCCGGCAGGTTTACCTGATATTGTCCGCCTGGAGGTGTTTCAATAGTATTGTACGTCATCTCGACAGCAGGGAGAGATCTCTCAGTCGTGCCTCCTTCGAGATGACGGACTTCATATACCAATTGGCCATCAGCAGTTTTATTAATCTTAATTCCAGATTGTTCTGCAAGCTGACCATTTTCAGCATCAGTTAAGCTTATTTTGCTACCATCGGCCAGGGTAAGGGTAGCTATATTACCACCAGGGGATATGTCATTTTTTACCTTGGAAATTGTTTGCTTTGAGATTGGCTTATCTAAATAATTCAAGTAAAAAAATGTTCCGATGGAGATGATTATCAGAATAGCTGCTGCAACTATGATTTGAGGCCAAAGTGTAAGTGAATTAGATTTTCTGATCACGCTAGTCATTTGATGTTGTAATGCATGTTGTGCATTATTCAAATCTGCTTCAGTAAGCTCAGAAACCTCGTCTAGGTTCATAAGATGAAACCATTTTTGAAGCAATAGCAATTCCTTTGGGGTACACTTTCCCACATTGTATTTTTCAAGCAATTCCTTTGCTTCTTTCATGAGTAGTTAAAGAATTATTATTTCTATACTACTAAGACGGCAAAGCCACTAGGTGATGGGTATTCGGAATGAAAATAAATATTGAAGATTATTCAGCGCTTAATTAATAGTAGATTCAAAACAATCTTGAAATTTATCTGATAGCAGCATCATTAGGTAGGCTATTAGCCCTAAGCGGACACGAAGAATACGTAATGATTTCTTAATTTGAGTGGAAACAGTTTGTTCAGATATTTCCATAATACTGGCAATTTCTTTATGGCTAAGCCTGTTTTTTCTACTCAGTAAGAATGCTTCTCTCATTCTGGGAGGAAGTGCCTGAATTTCTTTTTCGATTAGGTTTTTTAAATCATTCTCACGAATGAGAAAATCTGTTTGCATTCCAGCATCTACTATAAAATTCTGTAATGAAACAAAATACTTTGCTTCAACTTTTTTATGTGAAAAAAGATCTAATGCTTTATTGCGGACGGCAGTAAAAAGGTATGATGGCAGAGAAGTCTGTATTGAAAAATCGAATCGGCTTTTCCAAAGGACCGTTAAAACCTCTTGAATAATATCCTGTGCTTCTTGTTTGCTATGTAGTTTTTTATAGGCATATATATATAGCAGGCTATGGTAACGCTCGTAAATTTCGGTAAAAGCTTTTTCATCTCCTTTATTTAAAAGAGTTGTTAAACCTCGATCAGTAAGTGTTTGATAATAAGACATTTTTGCTATCGTTAATTGAATGTAACGAAACAATAATACATTAGCAAAGTAAAAATTTAAACGAGGAGGATTTTATCTTAATTAAATAATTTTTATCTTTATAGTTAAATTTTAGTATTTATCACTACTAAAATTTTATTTTTTATTTGGATTTTCATTAAAAAAAATCATTAAAAAAAGCAGGAACCTATTACAGAACCTGCTTTTTTATTGCATAAACTATTAAAAATTTATTATCCCTTATTTCATCGCCTCATTCACAGCCTTGCCTATATTTCCATTAGGTTCCTGAATATGCAGGAGGCCAGAAATGGTAGGTGCAATATCTGTCATATTATACGAGGTATTTGTTTTTCCTTGCTTGATGCCCCATCCCATAAATACCATTGGAATATGAGTATCTGCAGGGTTCATTGTGCCGTGAGTGGCACCTGTCGATCTCGCTGATGAACCTGAATACCAAGCCGGTTCCAAAACGATTTGAATGACCCCGCTACGTTCAGGATGATAGCCATTGATAATTTTTTCTTTGTATACCGCAGGAATTGTTGAGTTTTGAGCATTTGCAATATCTATGGCGAAAGCAACACCCTCTTGTTTCTTCAGAAATTCAATGGTAGTATTCTTAATGGCGCTTTCGCTTAGCTTGTTTGCTGCAATAGCTTCATTGTTCAAACTAACAGCATAATTGCTCAAGCTTAGTGCGAGGTCTTTCACTTTAAACTCTGCTTGTAATACAGTATTTAATTTTTTCAATACCGGCGAACTTTCAAACACGCCTGTACTGATCTTGTTATCGGCAAGGAATCCAGAATTGTGTTGAACAGCATGATCGGCAGTCAGAAAAACGGTGTAATTCCCTTTTCCCACTTTGGTGTCTAGGTGACTGAACAAGGTTGCTAGATCGCGGTCAAGGCGTAAGTAAGTGTCTTCTACTTCAATAGAGTTCGGACCGAACTGGTGTCCAATATAATCGGGTGAAGAAACGCTGATTGCTAGAAAATCTGTAATCGCATCAGCACCAAGACCTTCATTATCCACAGCTGCTTTTGCCAAATCTAAGGTTAATGAACTGCCGTATGGAGTACTGGTTATTAGTCCCAAACCGCTTTTTAGCATCTCTGAAGTTTTTACCGGAAAAGTTGAACTTGACATGCCCGCAAACCGACCTTCATAGGGAACGTCGTCTTTGCTGCTTTGCAAATAGGTATTTATCGGGTATAAAGTATTCCAATCCTGTTTCAAATATTTTTCAGGGTATTTTTGATCGTTAAATTTGCTTACCCATGATGGAAGTGCCTTCATATAATAAGTACTTGTGATCCAGTTGCCAGAACTTCCATCATACCAATAGGCAGCATTTGCGGTATGGCCTCCCGGTAGGATAGATCCACGGTCTTTGGATGCAATTGCGATAACTTTCGATCTAAAATTTGTTGCCAGCCTAAGTTCATCTGTCATGGTAGTAACAAGCATGTTTTTTGGTGACATTTTACCGGCTGATTCAGAGGTACTGCCTACTGTAGATACCGTTGTATCTTCAGCGCAGTAC
Source organism: Sphingobacteriaceae bacterium (assembly GCA_947479815.1). GTDB lineage: Bacteria > Bacteroidota > Bacteroidia > Sphingobacteriales > Sphingobacteriaceae > Daejeonella. Next base: position 35,619 of record CANKAT010000017.1, on the reverse strand, counting down.
ATTGTTTTTCCTGTTGCTTGAATAATCCAGTCATTACCTGTAATGCCATGAATTGCAGGAACTGAGCCTGTATAGACCGTAGAATGTCCAATACCTGTTACGCTCGGAATATAGTTTATGTAAGCATTCTCGCATGAAAATCCTTCATTTAGCATTCTTTTAAAACCTCCGCTACCATAACGCTCATAAAAACGATATAAATAGTCCCAGCGCATTTGGTCAACCATAATTCCTACTACTAATTTTGGGCGAGGAATATCCGAACTTTTTGACGAGTTTATTGATTTTACCTGCTGAGCATTTATAGAAATTCCAGAAAGGCATAATAAGGTGATAAACAGAATTTTAATTTTCATTTTATTGCAATTGTAAGATTGTTTTTATAAAAATAGGACTTAGATTTTCATTGTTTATAGCTTCAATCGTATGAATGAAACAGTAGTCAAATATGATATTTTAAAATCAGGTAATTTGTAAAGAAAACAATACCTAATTGTTATTATTCTGATTCAATCAATTAATGAGTAATTGTTTTGCTTGGGTTAAACAGCAAAAATTTCTTTTTTTGTGTAATTATTTTTCATGATCACTTTTCCAACATAAATTGCACCCTTTTCAACTTGTAAACTATTGGTATGCAGTTCTCCAAGAATTTTCCCGGAGCTTTTAATAGCAATAGAATCAGCTTTTACTGTGCCGTTTACTGTTCCAAAAATCACGATTTCGCGGGTATTGACATTGCCTTCAATCAGTCCGTTTTCTCCGACGATAAGCCCTTCGCCAATAAAAACATCTCCTTTAATATGGCCATCTATCCTGACAAAAACATCAGATTCTATTCTTCCTTCAACAATGCATCCTTTGCTGATCAAAGTTGGTGTTGATGTAGATTTTTGAATTGCCATCAGCTTAGTTTAAATTAAGGAATTTACGCGGATTGACTGGTTTGCCATTTTTACGAACTTCATAATGGAGGTGATTTCCTGTTGAATGCCCGGTTGAACCAACCCGTCCAATAACCTGGCCAGTGTTCACCACTTGGCCTTCCTTTACATTGATCTTTGATAAATGTCCATATAAAGTTTCAAGATTGTTTTTGTGACGTATTCGGATGCATTTTCCATATCCCTGAAACCATCCGGCAAGGATTACTTTCCCATCGGCAGTACTTTTTACCGCATCTCCTCTTCTGCCTTTGAAATCAAGTCCAGGATGAAATTCAACTCTTCCTCTTTTTACCGGATCGCTACGATAACCAAAGGTTGAATTAATAATATAATTGGCAGGGTAGCCAATTGGAGTAAAAGCTACACCCATGAGTATCTCTTTTAGTCGATCATCATATAATGCATAGGCTTCTTCTAAACTGAGCTCATCTACAGATTGGTCATTACCACCTATATTGCTAACTGAAAATCCTTTTATGCCTCTTTTTTTGAGGTATTCATTGATCTTTTTAAGTTTATTTTCAATGCTCTGAATGTAGTTTCGTGCTTGTATGGTATCTGTAGGTGCAGGAATCTGACCTTTCAATCGAGCAATTTCTCTAGTATAAGCAATCTTTTCTTTTTCCTTCTTACTGATCTCCATTGAAAGAAAAACAATTGTTCCTACAAGTGATACTAAAGCAATTACAATCGAAAATGCATAATGCCTTAATCTATTAATGTGTTTTGTTTTAACACGTAGAGATTTGGTTTCGCCTTTGTTAGAACCAACAATTAATACAGTACTAATGTCTGATTTTGAAAATATCATTGATGTTAATATTCTAAAATTATTCTTTCCAAAAGGGGATTTTTAAAAGGCTATGTTACATTTTTTTATTGTTTTTTTAAAACATTTTGTCATTTTTATAAAAAATTTAAGGGGTAATACGTGTCATATTTTGATCTTTTTTTTACCCTGTTTTAATTTGGCCGCTAGTATTCAGCTGTAGAAATCCGGCATTTTTTAGATTTGCATCAGTATTATTCTGAAAAGAAAGCTTGAATTTGGATTTATTTTTTATAGCGTATTTCTAAACAAATCTCAAAATGATCATCAAGATAGTAGATTTTTTAAAGAATATTTTCGGCAGAAAAACTGCTAAAAAAGAGATTGTCGCAGATTTTCATACTACAATTATTAAGGTCGATGATAATTTTATTTCAGCAAGTTCAATAATCCTGGATGAAAAGTTATTCGGCAATATTTTTTCTCTAAAAGAGGTAAATATCACTGTCCCCTCCGAAATTTCAGGTAATATTATATCTCGTTCTTGTATTATTAGCGGTATAGTGTCAGGTGATATTCGTTCGTCTGAATATGCAGAGATAAAAAGTACGGCTAATATTGCTGGCAATATTTTGGCCAGATCTATTAAGATCGAACCTGGAGCAATTATAAACGGTTCTATTCGTATTGATGGTGAAATTGATGAGCGTGAGCTTATAGAAAAGGTGGAAGGTAGGCTTCAGTTCAGAAATCAGGCAGATACGTTTACCGTTCCTTACCTAATGGTAGAACAACCTGATCGAGAGGATAATCCTGAAAATGAGTTACCATCAAAATCTATACCCCTAACAGATAGCTAGTCAAAGCTTAACAGGAGAACTGTTATTCTATCGCTTAAGGAGGCTAAATTTATTAAAACTCAAGTCGGAGATTTACAAGAGAACTCATTAGCAAATGGGATTTCGATTATTTAGCAATGTCTAGATTTAATCAGTAAATAAAATTGAATCTCGCAATCACTTTAGTTAGAACCTTTAGTTATAGCCTTGATTTTTATTCCGGAATTTGCTGACTTAAACAATGAAGCGTCCCAAAGCCCCAAATTAGGTCAATTGCACCGATTGGAATGATGACTCTGTCGGGAAAACAATCTGCAATGATTTGGAGGGCTTCACGGTCTTTTGGATCGTTAAACACAGGAACAAGTACTGATTTATTTAGAATCAGAAAATTTGCATAGCTGGCAGGCAAGCGTAAGCCATCAAAATCGAGTTGCCCCGGCATAGGTAAGCTAACAATTGTTGGTGTCTTTCCGTTTTCTAATTTAGCATGCTGAAGGCGTTTCAAATTTTCTTGCAATGCACGATAATTACTGTCTTTGGGATCAGATTCTACTACGGTTATGATCGTATTTTCATTAACAAACCTGCACAGATCATCTATATGCCCGTGGGTATCATCTCCCGCTATTCCATCAGCAAGCCAAATGGTATTCGTAACTCCTAGAAATTCTTTGAAGATTGCCTCATAATCGTCTTTTGTAAATCCAGGGTTTCTAACCTGAATATCAGGATGCATCAGGCATTCTTCGGAAGTAAGTAAGGTTCCTTTCCCATTTACATCGATAGCGCCTCCTTCAAGAATTACAGGCTTGCCTTTGTACATGACCTGCGTAGGTGGGATATTTAAAAATGAGGAAACTGCTGAGGGTATAGTTCTGTCAAGTTGAAAGTTCTTGTATTTAGCCCAACCATTAAAGTTGAAATTTAAGGCCTCTCTTTTACTTCCGTTTTTAATAATAATCGGACCAGAGTCGCGCATCCAACTTCTATTGGTCTTCTGGATGATATAGGATACATTTTTTAGCTCTACATGAGCCTTTTTAAGCATTGAATTAGCTTTTTCCTTTATCTTTTGATTTGCTACAACTAGGAAAACTTCCTCATAGCTTGCTATTTTTTTTATGAATTCAACAAAAGCCCACTGAACTGCCCCAAATTTTCCAGGCCAGTCATTCCCGTTACTTGGAAAACAGAGTACTATACCTTGCTGTTTTTCCCATTCAGCGGGGAATCGTCTTTCAGTACTCATATTAAAGGATCGCTCTTTTTGTAATATCACCATAAGCATCAATCCTTCGGTCTCTGAAAAATGGCCAGTTTTGGCGTACATTCTCTTGGAGTTGAAGGTCAACATCTGCGATCAGAATTTCTTCTTGATCATGAGATGCTTGTGCCAGTATCTCACCCTGCGGGCCAGCAATAAAGGAAGAGCCCCAGAATTGAATCCCTTCAGTGCCAGGCACATATTTTTCGAGTCCGATGCGATTTGCTGCAGCTACATAAACACCATTTGCCACAGCATGCCCCTTCATTACATTCATCCAGGCCCCGTGTTGTTTTTCACCGTATTCAGCTTTTTCTAAAGGGTGCCATCCAATAGCTGTAGGATAAAATAATACCTCTGCTCCCTGCAAAGCCGTTAATCTTGCAGCTTCTGGGTACCATTGGTCCCAGCAGATTAGTGTCCCTATGTTGCCTTTTTGAGTAGGAAAAGTTTTGAATCCGATATCTCCAGGTGTAAAATAGAATTTTTCATAAAAATGAGGATCATCTGGGATATGCATTTTGCGGTATAATCCAGCTTCTGACCCATCGGTATCAATAATGTATGCACTATTATGATAAATACCTGCCATTCTTTTTTCAAAGAAAGGTACAATGATTACTACTCCAAGTTCCTTTGCAAGCGCGCTAAAAGCAATAAAAGAGGTGCTATATAGCGGTTCAGCTAATGCAAAATTCTCTGTGTCTTCTGTCTGGCAGAAATAATGACTGCTGTATAATTCTGGCAGTGAGATAACTTCTGCTCCTTTTTTGGCGGCCTCACGTACCCAGGCAATGCATTTTTTTAAATTGTTTTCTGCAATATCATTCAGGTTTAGCTGTAATACAGCTATCTTATAGGTGCTTTTTGACATATTGGAATGTTATAGGAACCGTAAAAATGCAAAATTAGTGATTTTATTTAATAAGGCAGAGCGAGTTGGAATGGCTTTATACAATAGCCAAGAAATACATGCTCTTTTGCTTACTTGAATGTCAATCCTATACCTAAGCGAATGCTTCCTAAATCAAAACTGTTATCAATCATGAAATTAGCAGGGAAGTCGATTTTTTGATAATTATAACCTGTTTGGAGGCCTAAATTTAAGCCCTTATTAACAGAAACGGAGTACGATAAACCAGCACCTGCTGTTAATCCTTTATTTAAATTATTGAAAAGCTTTACTGCATAACCCCCATAAACATCAACTTTTAAACCAATAAGGTCTGGATTCAAGTAGTATGAAGCATTTAGAGTGATTGGCAGTGTGTTATAACTTGCTCCGTTGCCTTTACGGTAATTATCTGTTCCCAATGCGAATCCAATTCCCGTATGCTGATCAAGAAGTTTTGTAACGCCTGTTCTGGTTCTTAAACCACTAAACTTCGAATTATCAGTTAAGGATGTACTGTTTTGAATTAAAGCGCTAACCTCTGTATAGTTGACAAGTCGCCTTTGTTGGGATTGTGCGCTCAGGCTCAGCATGCACATTGCGGAGATGCAAAATATTTGGGCTACAATTCTCATATATTAATTAGTATTTAATTCAGAATAAGAGCGAATATAATCACATTATAGGAAGTCTTTAATGCTTTTTCTATAATTTTAACCCATAGCAAGATCAATGCGGATCTTTACTCTTCAATACGAATGGCACTATCATTTACATCCTTAAATTCTGGCAGCAATGGTAATTGTTATTACATTGAAAATCAGCAGGATGCAATACTTGTAGATGCAGGAATCACCTGTCGTGAGACCGAAAAACGATTGGAACGTCTTGGCTTATCGATGAGTAAGGTGAGAGCTATTTTTGTATCCCATGAACATTCTGATCATATTAGAGGAATTCCGGTAATTGCTAAAAAATATAAACTCCCTGTTTTTATAACGGATGGCACTTTGAAAATGTCTGGATTTAGTTTAGAACCCCATCTTTTAAAAACTTTTAAAGCGCATGAGGCGGTTCAAATTGGAGGCCTTGAAATTACGGCTTTTCCTAAATTTCATGATGCCGCTGAGCCACATAGCTTTATTATTAGTTGCAATGGAGTTAATGTTGGCGTATTTACTGATATCGGAACTCCATGTGAGCATGTGATTCGTTATTTTTCCAGTTGCCATGCAGCTTTCCTTGAGGCAAATTATGATGAAGAGATGCTTGAAAATGGGCGATACCCCCATCATTTAAAAGTAAGGATTAGTGGCGAACTTGGTCATCTATCAAATAAACAGGCACTCGAATTATTCTACACTAACGGAACTCATATGAGCCATCTTCTGCTTTCACATCTATCCAGAGATAATAATAATCCTAGTCTCGTTCTTGAATTATTTAAGAGTAGATCGCAAGGTACCGAGATCATTGTGGCATCTAGAGAAATGGAGAGTAAAGTTTATCATATTAATTCTACCGATGCTGTACAGTCAATGAAAAATGCAAAGACAAAATTTGGTCAATATTCTTTATTCAGCTGATTTTTTTTCGGTTGATTTCTATTTGTTTGGTATATAAACTCATTTTCAGGAATCTAATTGATCCTGTTATTAAATAAAGCTTTTCATTAGCACCTAACCATTGATTTTGTTACCTTAGTATATAAAATATTAATCGCTTTGTATGTTACTGCTCATCCTGAATAGCATTTTCTGCCTTTTCTTTTTGGCATTTGCCTGGGTTAATTTAAATGACAGCGATTCCTGGCTTTGGGTACCCATTTATATGGTAGCCTCCATTTTATGCGGAATTGCTGGTTTTGACTTGTATTTTCCGTTGGTCTACCTTTTTTTTATCGCATTTTACTTAATCTATGCATTGATTTTGTTCTTTGGTAAGGATGGTGTCCGTGATTGGATAACCAAGTATCATACTCCAAGTATCACTGAAAGTATGAAGGCAACAAAACCTTATATTGAAAAGACTCGTGAATTTTTTGGTTTACTGATTATTTCAGCAGCTCTTGCCTTGAATTATTTTGTGTCAGGTGGTATTTGATCCCGAATTCCTTATTTAGGCGTAAGATTCTTGCTAATTTTTGTTAAATTTCGCAATAATTAATTTCTTCTGATATTCAATTTTGTGGGCATGTTTGATTACGATGCAGAAAGATTTAGGGTACTCATTACTGAGCTCACCCGTTCCAATGTAACTGAAGAAACCTGGCATTGGTTAAGTGAAAAATTCTTAGCTCCTGAAACTTCAGCTGTTAATTCAGCTTTTGCCATGATGCCCAGGAAAACAGGGAAATTGCCAATCGCTATCAACCATGAATTATGGGTTGAAATTGAAAAGCTCAAGCCTGGTTTTACTTTAGAAGGATGGACAATTGACAGAATAGGCCGGCTTTGTTTACTCTTACATCTTGATCCCACAGATAAAGAAAAATATGTTAAGACTATTGAGAATTTATTTCTCGCTGCTGAGGTAAATGAACTGGTAGCACTATATTCTTCGTTGCCTTTATTTGCATGGCCAGAATTATGGTTAATGAGATGTGCTGAAGGTGTTAGGAGCAATATTGGACTCGTACTTGAGGCTATTATGTATAAAAATCCCTACCCGATTAGCTACCTTGATGAAAAAGCATGGAATCAGCTGATTCTTAAAGCTTTTTTTACAGGAAAGGATTTAAATAAGATATCGGGAATAGATGAACGCGCTAATGCTGAACTTGCCTCAACACTTGTTGATTTTGCCCATGAGCGCTGGGCAGCGAATAGAAAGATAAATCCACATCTCTGGCGATTAACAAGCAAATTTATTGATGATGACCTTTTGACTGATCTTAAACGACTGTTTGGGGAGGGGAGCCTAAGAGACAGGCAGGCTGCAGCGCTAACGGCATATCAGTCTGATTCTGTTTTGGCTAAAAACTTGTTAAAGTCCTATCCCGAACTATTAAAAGCAATTGAAAACAAAGAACTTAACTGGAGTAGTCTTACTCCTGAAGAATAAATATTTAATTCGTGTATTATGTGTTGTAGCCATTCATTTGACGACAGAAAACCCCAGGTTGTAGCTGAAGCTATGAATTTGGATATCATCAAGGGTATGAAGTTTTTCGACCCACATGTTCATATGAGCTCCAGAACTACCGATGACTATCAGGCAATGGCAGATGCGGGAATTGTGGCATTGATTGAGCCTGCTTTCTGGTTAGGCCAGCCCCGTACGGGTATTGATAGCTTTCGTGATTATTACAGTAGCCTTGTAGGTTGGGAGCGGTTTCGCTCTTCCCAATTTGGAATTAAACATTATTGTACCATCGGGTTAAACTCGCGCGAAGCAAATAATGAAAGATTGGCCGAAGAAGTAATGGAACTCCTGCCACTTTTTATCTATAAAGAAGGCGTAGTTGGGATAGGTGAAATCGGTTTTGATGACCAAACTGCGGCTGAAGATAAGTATTACCGAATGCAGCTTGAACTTGCCAAAGAAGCAGGACTCCCAATTCAGATCCATACTCCTCACAGGGATAAGAAAAAGGGCACTCAACGAAGTATGGATATTGCCATTGAACATGGTATAGATCCTAAAATGGTGATCATTGATCATAACAATGAGGAAACTGTCAAAGAAGTTCTTGATCGCGGATTTTGGGCAGCATTTACAATATATCCCTTCACTAAAATGGGTAATGAGCGTATGGTAGAGCTCGCAAAGTTGTATGGTCCGGAGCGTATCATGATTAATTCTGCAGCAGATTGGGGCATCAGCGACCCATTAGCTGTGCCAAAAACGGCAGCCTTGATGAAATTGAAGGGTATTAGTGATGAGGATATCAAAATGATTACCTATTCTAACGCCATCACAGCATTTGCACAAAGTGGGCAGATTGATGAGAATGATTTTATCACTCCCTTATCAGTTGATCAAACAGAAAAATTTGCAGGCAATACCGTGCTTCGGGGTGGTCAGCAACCAAGAACAGATAAATCATCGATCATCATCAGCTAGGCAGGTTTGAAAAAGATCATGAACTTTTTTCGGTTAATGCGACCGGCCAACATTGTAACTTCTGTTGCAGATGTTTTGGCGGGGATTGCAATTTCAGGCTACTTGCTGACTTTAGAAACAGACTATTTCCCGGTGTTAATGCTTTGTTTTTCTACGATAGGATTATATGGAGGCGGGATTGTTTTTAATGATGTTTTTGATACAGAGTTGGATAAGATTGAACGACCTGAACGCGCAATACCCAGTGGGGCTGTTAAATTGAATGAAGCCATTTTCCTAGGAGCTTTTCTTTTATTATCGGGTATTGCAGCTGCCTTTACAATCGCTGTACTATCCGGAATTATTGCAATTTTGATTGCTTTTTTTGCGCTGCTCTACAATAAATATGCAAAGCATCATTCATTTCTAGGGCCTTTGAACATGGGACTCTGCAGAGGACTAAATCTTTTACTCGGTATAAGTATCATAGCTGCTTCTCTCAATGAGTGGTATTTTCTAGGTATAATCCCCTTGATCTATATTTTTTCAATAACCATGATCAGTCAGGGAGAAGTACACGGTTCGAATAGAAATAAGCTTTATTATGGAGCTTTTTTATACCTCCTAGTAATCAGTAGCATGCTTTACCTATCCTGGACCAAAGGGCAGGTCTTAATCGCCTTATTTTTCATCATCCCATTTGCATGGATGATATTCAGACCCCTGTTTACAGCAATTAAGGAACCTATTGGAAAGAATATTGGCAAGGCGGTTAAAGCAGGAGTTATTTCTCTAATCTTAATGGACGCTGCTTGGTCGGCAGTTTTTGGATCTCCAGTTGCAGCAATCTGTATTGCATTATTGCTGCCATTATCTTTGTGGCTTGCAAAACGTTTTGCTGTTACTTAATTGAAAACTATCTTTATCATCAGATTTAAATAACAGGCCTAGCCGATTATTTGCAAGAGCACATACCTACTATGAAATACCTTCAACAATCATTCCATGTAAAATTTGAATACAAAGTATTTTTTACTTCCGGACTTTTTAGCCCATCGAATACGCTTTTGAATGATTTTTTGAAAGGACCCGGCATCATACGTAAAATCCTTTTTGTTGTAGATGAAGGTGTAGGGGTTGAGGTGGTTCAGCAGTTGAAAGAGTATTTTAAATTGCATCATGCAGTACAATTAGTTCCTGAAATTCTGATCGTTCCTGGGGGCGAGATTCTAAAGAATGATATCAAATATTTTGATCAGATACTAGCGGCAGTTAATGAGCATAAAATAGATAGGCATTCGTATATAGCAGCTATTGGTGGTGGTTCTGTATTGGATCTTGTAGGGTATGCTGCTGCAGTTTCCCATCGAGGTATCCGGCATATTCGAATACCTACTACAGTATTATCACAGAATGATTCCGGCATTGGGGTAAAGAATGGAATTAATTATTTCGGAAAGAAAAATTTTCTAGGAACCTTTGCTCCTCCAATTGCAGTGTTTAACGATGAACTTTTTATAGATACCCTCACCGATCGAAATTACAGGTCGGGCATCTCTGAAGCCGTGAAAGTTGCGCTCATTAAAGATCCCGTATTTTTTGAGTGGATTGAGAACCATGCAGATGCGTTGGTTAAGCGTGATCGCCAAGCAATGAATTATCTGATATGCAGATGTGCCGAACTGCACATGCAGCATATTGCAGGCCTTGATCCATTTGAATCAGGATCTTCCCGTCCGCTAGATTTTGGTCATTGGAGTGCCCATAAGCTTGAGCAATTGTCAAATTTTGACGTGCTGCATGGCGAGGCAGTAGCGATGGGAATTGCCCTTGATACCGTCTATTCTAATTTAATAGGTTATTTGTCTGAACCAGAAAGCCAAAGAATTATCAATCTTTTAAATAAGCTAGGTTTTGATCTGGTACATCCAATGATGGATATCAATGACAAAAATTCACCAATCCTGCTGGGCCTGGAAGAATTTCGTGAACACCTGGGTGGCGAGCTGACTATTATGCTGCTTCAAAAAATTGGACAGGGTATTGAAGTTCATGAGATAGATCCTGAAATGCTGAAAAAAGCTTCCCATTTATTACGTGTTAAGGCATGAAACTTGCGTCTGGGTATTTAAGCTATTGCACCAATATACATTCAGGTGAAAGCTGGATGGATCATTTTGAGGCCATAAAGAAAAATTTTCCTACCATAAAAAAAGAGGTAAGCCCTGGGCAGCCTATGGGTATTGGTTTGCGTTTGTCAAATTCTGCCAGTACCGACCTCCTTGATCCGAATGAAATACAGATTTTTAAAGACTGGTTGAGTGATCATCAGGCCTACGTTTTTACCATGAATGGCTTCCCTTACGGCGATTTTCATCATGCAATTGTGAAGGATCAGGTTCATGCGCCCGATTGGACAAGCCAGGAGCGACTTGAATATACAATCAGGCTTTTTAAGATTCTTGCTGAACTTTTACCGGAGGGAATGGAAGGCGGAATTTCTACATCTCCGCTTAGTTATCGACATTGGTTTCCAACAAAAAAATTGTCTGAAGAGGCAAAAAATAGAGCAACCCGCAATATTATTCTTGTTGCCGAAGAGTTGTATAAGTTCAACATAACGAACGGCATACGAATGCACTTGGATATTGAACCAGAACCCGATGGCATGCTTGAAACCGGGGCTGAATTTATAGTCTGGTATGAAAATATGTTGATCCCGATGGCAAAGTCAATTTTGACTGTTCGTTTGAACATGAGTGAGTCAGAGGTTGAAGCCTGTATTAAAGAACATATTTGTTTATGTTACGATGTCTGTCATTTCGCCATAGGGTATGAACAACATTCTGAAGTTTTGGAACAGCTTGACACAAAAGGAATAAGAACAGGAAAGATTCAGATCAGTGCAGCGCTAAAAGCGGATATGCCTACCGATATTAATTCAAGAGCAGGTATAGCTGATGCATTTTCAAAATATAATGAACCTACTTATTTGCACCAGGTAGTTGCCAGAAACCTGGATCATTCCTTGATTCGGTACAGAGATCTTCCGGAAGCTTTGGCCGACTCGTTAAACCCGATGGTGAAAGAATGGCGTGCACATTTCCATGTTCCTGTATTTGCTGAAAACCTCCAGCTTCTTAGATCTACTCAATCGGATATTGTTGAAGTTTTGAAAATTCAGAAGAGTATACCTTTTTCTAATCATTTAGAAGTTGAAACGTATACCTGGGAAGTGCTTCCTGAATCGTTAAAAATGCCCATTGATCAGAGTATCATTAGGGAGTTGAACTGGGTTAAGGGCCTATTAGAATAAAAATAATCTGATGAAGAAAACAGTCGTAATAGATGTAGTTGGACTTTCAACTTCGCTCATCGGGGAGTATATGCCATTTTTGAGCAATTATGTAAGCCGTAAACACCTGACAAGGATTGATCCTTTGCTACCGGCATTAACCACCTCTGCACAATCAACTTATCTGACAGGCAAGTGGCCATCAGAAACCGGAATTGTGGGCAATGGATGGTATGACCGTACAGACTGTGAGGTTAAATTCTGGAAGCAATCTAATAAGCTGGTTAGCGGTGAAAAAATATGGGAAATTGCAAAAAAAGAGGACCCTGCTTTCACCTGTTCAACTATGTTCTGGTGGTATAACATGTATTCTAGTGCCGATTATGCAGTAACCCCCAGGCCTAATTACCTAGCCGATGGCCGTAAAATGCCTGATTGTTATTCTCATCCAGCAAGCTTACGTGATGTGCTGCAGCAAAAATTGGGTACTTTCCCATTATTTCAGTTTTGGGGCCCTGGTGCCAATATTAAATCAACTCAATGGATTGCGGATGCATCCATGCTTACAGATGATCTGCATGATCCTACCCTTACTTTAATTTATCTTCCGCATCTTGACTATTGCCTTCAAAAATTTGGTCCTGATTTTACTAAGATAAACAACGAGTTAACTGAAATTGATGAGGTTCTAAAAGGCTTGATCGCATTTTATGAGAACAAAGGGGCAGAAATTATTCTGCTTTCTGAATATGGAATATCACCGGTTAAAAATCCTATACATTTAAATCGTCTTTTCAGAGAGCATGATTTATTGGAGGTTCGGATAGAACGCGGACTAGAATTATTGGATCCGGGAGCTTCAAAAGCATTTGTAGTAGCCGATCATCAGATTGCCCATGTGTATATCAATGATCCATCGGTTAAGGATCAGGTAATGGAATTACTGAAAGGTGTTTCAGGTGTGGAACTTATTCTTGATAAAAAGGAGCAGGCATCTTATCATATTAACCACGAGCGTTCAGGAGATTTAGTTTTAATGTCCGATCAAGACAGCTGGTTTACGTATTATTTCTGGCAGGATGATGCAAAGGCGCCTGATTATGCGCGTTGTGTGGATATCCACAAAAAACCTGGTTACGATCCAGTTGAGATGTTTATGAGTTCAAAACTTAGAGCGGGATATAAATTATTGAAAAAGAAGGCTGGCTTCAGGTATGTAATGGATGTTATACCGCTGGATGCAAATTTGATTAAAGGATCACATGGAAGAATAGGGGCTAAGCCTGAGTATCATCCGGTATTAATTACGGATCAAAAACAGGAAGGCTCATCCATTTATGCTAATCAAGTAGTTAATGTTATTCTATCATCACTAAGAAAAAACGATGGTCATTCAGGTTGATTTAACAGGTATTACTATAGGGTAGTTCAGTTTAATGTGATGGATTTTAGATATCTTGTATCTTAATTTATTGATTTTTTAAATATTTAGGTTTCCATGTCAGGACGTAAACAATTCTTACAGCAGCTAGGCTTAATGGCCGGAGCTTTCTCAGCAAACAGTTTGTTTAATCAATTACACGCCGAAGAAATATCTTCAGCAAATAATCTGGTAAAAAATTTAAGTTCTGAAGCAATTGCCTCCAATGAAGATTATTGGAGTGTCATTCAACAATCCTACACCGTTAGTCCTAATATTATAAATCTTAATAATGGTGGAGTTAGTCCTTCGCCTCGTGTTGTTCAAGAAGCAGTTGAACGATATAATAAATTATCTAATGAGGGTCCTTCCTATTTTATGTGGAGGATACTGGACCAAGGACGTGAACCCTTGCGTGAAAGCCTTGCCAATCTTGCAGGATGTGAAAAGGAAGAGATTGCAATCAACAGAAATGCTACAGAAGCATTAAACACCATTATTTTCGGATTGGATTTAAAGGCTGGAGATGAAGTTATTGGAGCAATGCTTGACTATCCAAATATGATGAGTGCCTGGAAGCAACGTGCTCTGCGCGAGGGTATAGTTTATAAGCAGCTCAGCTTTTCATTCCCAATAGAAAATGATGAAGAAATAGTAGCAGCCTATGAGAAAGCGATCACCCCCAAGACTAAGATTATTCACGTAACACATATTGTGAATTGGGTTGGACAAATTATGCCAGTTAGAAAAATATCTGATATGGCACATAAGTATGGAATTGAAGTGATTTGCGATGGAGCACACTCTTTTGGATTACTTGACTTTAAAATCCCGGATCTTCACTGTGATTATTTTGGAACATCCTTGCATAAGTTTTTAAGTGCTCCAATTGGAAGCGGGATGCTGTACATCAAAAAAGAAAAAATTGAAAAAATTTGGCCTTTGGTCTGTAATCCAAATCCTAAATCGTCAGATATTAGAAAATTTGAAACCCTTGGTACTCGAAGTTTCCCTATTGAGCAGGGTATTGGTGAGGCAATTAATTTTCATAATGCGATAGGGAGTAAGAGGAAAGAAGATCGGGTTCGCTATTTAAAAAATTATTGGGTTGAGAAGCTGAAGGGAATTCCTCGGGTTAAAATTCACACTTCTTTAAAACCTGAATATTCATGTGCAATATGCGGCATCAGTATTGATGGGGTTAACCCGAGAGATCTGGATAGTAAATTGTTTAATGAATATAAAATTCATACCGTTCCAATTGTATACGATACAGCCAACTGTGTTCGCGTAACTCCCCATGTATATACTCGTTTGGCTGAACTAGATAAATTCGTAAAAGCGGTTACAGAGATTGCTTCAGTAAAATAAATTTTTATGTTGAATACATTCTTGAGGTGAGCCAATAACTTTAAGCTAGCAAAATCAATAAAAATTTAATTTAGATTAATAAATACTTTAAAGTGGAATTAAAAATTAACAGTAAGTATCCTTCAGTACACGATTTACGACAAAAAGCAGAACGAAAAATCCCAAGATTCGCATTTGAATACTTGGATGGCGGCTGTAATGAAGATGTAAACCTACATAAAAACACCTCTGATATTCGTGAAGTTGAACTTTTGCCCTATTATTTGAGAAACCATATCAAGTCTGATATGAAAACGGAATTGTTCGGACATACGTATGATGCTCCTTTTGGTATCGCTCCAGTGGGGCTGCAAGGGTTAATGTGGCCCAACGCACCTGAGATTTTAGCTAAGGCTGCTTTTGATCACAATATACCTTTTATCCTGAGCACGGTTACTACCAGCAGTATTGAACGGATAGCCGAGATTACAGAAGGGCAGGCCTGGTTTCAACTGTATCACCCTACCGAAGACAGCATGAGAGACGCTATTATAAAAAGGGCGGATGCTGCAGGTTGTCCGGTTTTGGTAATTCTTTGCGATGTGCCCTCTTTTGGTTTTAGACCAAGGGATATAAGAAACGGGCTTGCTATGCCTCCCAAAATGTCGGTCAAAAATATCCTCCAAATAATGACTAAATGGGAATGGGCATTAAAGACTCTAGTGCATGGGCAACCCAGTTTTGAGACGTTAAAACCGTATATGCCCAAAAATCTAGATCTGAAACAATTGGGCAACTTTATGAATCAAACTTTCTCAGGAAGGTTGAATGAGGAAAAAATAAAGCCCATTCGTGATATGTGGAAAGGTAAATTGGTGCTTAAAGGAGTAGCCAATGAAGCAGATGCCGAAGTGGCGGTTCGTTTGGGCTTGGATGGAATCATCGTATCCAACCATGGAGGACGTCAATTGGATGCGGGTGAATCGACTATAAAACCATTGGTCCGAATTGCCAAAGAATACGGAGACCAAATCAAGGTGATGATGGACAGCGGACTCCGTTCGGGCCCTGATATAGCAAGAACTCTAGCATCTGGTGCGGAATTTACGTTCATGGGGCGCTCATTTATGTACGGGGTAGCGGCATTGGGATCTCAAGGCGGCAATCATACTATATCCTTATTAAAAACAGAGTTACAGCAAGTTATGGAACAGATTTGTTGCGAAAATGTAAAGGATTTTCCTAATCATTTAATAACAAAAGTGTAAAACATAGAGGCTATTTCGGTAACTGTCTTGTTTAAACATAGGTTTACACAAATAGGCATAAAAATCACTATAAAATTATAATAAAAGCAGTCAAGTATTTCGCACAAGAAGGCCAACATTCTATCATCCAAGAGTTAATTTCTAATGGATTCAGTAAAAAACAGATTTGGAAGAAATACACTGGTCATTAAGAGGAGCAGGGATATCTAATTAGAAGCAATAAGAAATTGGGTTATCCTAATATAGGCCGCCCAATAAGTACTAATTTTGGTAATCAAGGAAAAACCATGTTCGTAAATAAAAAGGCTGTCATACCTGGTCAAATTGAAGAATCTTTTGAAAATCTACAATTAAATTTCGATTTTTAAATTATAACTATTTAATCTATAGATCAATGAAAATTTTATCTAGTCTGCTTTTATTATTTTGTTTTTTAGGAATTCAACTTGAATCCAAAGCCCAAACCTATTATGTTTCACCAAATGGAAATGATCTGAATTCCGGATCTCAACCCGAAAAACCATTTGCAAACATCCAAAAGGCTGTGGATGAGATCCGAAAAAACGGAAAACTATCCAAGCCTGAAGAAATTGCAACCATTTTATTGATGGGAGGTACCTATGAACTAAAGAAACCCCTGATAATAAAACCGGTAGCTGAAGGATCAAAAAAACAAGCGATGCTGATTGACCGGTATCAGGATCAAGCTGTGATCCTAAGTGGCGGACGGGAAATAAAAGGCTGGAAAAAGCAGAAAAATGGATGGTGGATCACCACGATTCCTGAAGTTGCTGCTGGACAATGGAAATTTAATCAACTTTTTGTCAATGGTGATTCGCGACCCCGAGCACGGAAGCCCAACAACGGTTTTCTACGTGTAAAAGGAATGCCAGATGGAACACCAAAAACTACAGGTTATAATAAAGCAAGTCAGAAGTTTGAATTTGTTAAAGGAGATATAAACCCAAAATGGACCAATTTGGGTGATGCTGAAGTGATAGTTTACCATTTCTGGACAGATACCCACCTATCTATTGAATCGATTGATGAAAAGAATAACCTTCTCTCGTTTACACATCCTTCAAAAAAAGTATTTGCTGACGATTTTAATGAAGAAGGAGCCCGTTATGTAGTTGAAAATGTGATGGAAGAATTGGATTCTCCTGGCGAATGGTACCTTGATCGAAAAACCGGGAAACTGAGCTATTTCCCATTCCCAGAAGAAAAACCTGAAGATGTTTCATTCTTTGCTCCAGTCATAAAAGAATTGGTTCGTTTGGAAGGCGACCCCGAAAACCAGCAATTTGTTGAAGATATTACCTTTAGGAATATTGAATTTCGGTATACCAATTTCCAGCTTTCTGAAGGTGATACAAATAACGGACAAGGCTCATCAACCATTTCTGCGTCGGTTACTTTGAAAGGAGCTCGCAATTGCGAATTCAGTAATTGTAAATTTACTCAGCTGGGAAACTGGGCTTTTGATCTGCAAGCAGGATGCGTTGGCAATCGTTTTAAAAACAATCAGATTAGCCAAATTGCCGCCGGCGGATTCAAGGTAAATGGCGCAACTTTTGTAGATTCTCCTTTTTTGAGAACGGCCAAAAATGAATTTACAGATAATGAAATTGGGTATTACGGTCAGAAGTATCCATCGGCTGTTGGAATTCTATTGCAACAAACAGAAGGCAATTATGTGGCTCATAACCTGATCCATGATGGTTTTTATACCGGGATTTCGGTTGGCTGGGTTTGGAGCTACAAACGAAGTATTAGCCGCGATAATGTCATCGAATTCAATCATATTCATCATATCGGTCAGGGATTACTTTCGGATATGGGTGGAATTTATACCCTCGGAGTTTCGCCAGGTACTGTTTTACGAAATAACCTCATCCATGATGTGGATGCCAATCGTTACGGAGGATGGGGAATTTACAACGATGAAGGCTCAACTCATATTTTAATCGAAAACAATATCGTTTACAATACCAAATTCGCAGGATACAACATTCATTTCGCAAAAGAACTTACCGTCAGGAATAATATTTTTGCATTGGGAAGATTACAGCAGCTAAGCCGCAGCCGCAGTGAACCACATCAAAGTGTTTATTTCGAAAACAACATTATTTTCTGGAAGGAAGGAATATTGTTAGATAATAAATGGAATGACGAACCCTATACGTTTTATTACCATCCCATCCATAAAGGAGAAGAGAAGCTAACTTCAACATTTGAAATGGATCGAAACCTTTATTTCAATCCATCAAAAAGCCTTTCAGAAATTGACTTTAACGGCAAAAGCATGGCTGAATGGCAAAAGGCTGGAAAGGATATTCATTCTCAATATGCCGATCCGATGTTTGTAGATGCTGCCAATTACAATTTTTCACTAAAATCAGGTTCGCCCGCTTTGAAACTGGGGTTCAATGCCATCGATATGAGCTCTGTTGGGCCACGAAGATCAACAGGTCCAAAAAAGTAACAGCCTTGTCCTAACATAGGGTTACACATATAGGCATAAAAATTTGAGAGATTTAGGTAAAAGCGCAAGATTTTTAATTCATCTACATGCTATAATTAGAATGAATCTATAAAAAATCACTATGGCCTTTGCAAAAACCAACAAACTAATAACTTATAGCCCTACCGTATTATCACTTCCCAATACCGGGTACGTTTAGAGCTACCTTTGGGGCCTTCAACCTCTAAGGTAATCACATTGCGTACCCCTTTTTGTTTAAAAGAATGAATCGGATTTTGTTCTGTTGAGGTTTCACCATTGCCAAAATCCCATCTCCATTTTTCTATCGATCCAATGGATTCATCTTTGAAGGCTATCATTCCTTTTTCCTCGTCGATAACTTTGAACGTCCATGCTGCCTTAATGGGCTCCAAAAATTCTTTTTCTAAAGGCATTAATTGAAATGCACAAAGATAGGAGGCATTACTAACCATTTTAACATTATGGGAGAGATTGACATGGCCTTCTCTTTTACCCCCATCAAAATCTAATATTGACCATGAAAGGCCGATAACCTTATTTTCCTTTAGTTCAGATTCTATGGCCCTTTGCGGCCCTTCGTACGGAGCATAGTCATATGGAGTAATCCATCCTTCCAAAATCAAAGTTCCGCTTTCGCCATGTTTAAAATTGTAAGAATAGGCCTGGTTTGCATGCGGAAACTCAGAAATCCAAGATTGGTTACCCCATACCAATACCCATGCATTGTTTACAGGGGGTGTGAAAATGTGGTAATTCTGTGCATGCACCCCGCTAAAGTTAAAGTGGTTTTCGATATAGGAAGGGCTTTGAGGTTGCCATTTTAGTTTGGCAGGATCTAATGAGGGATTTTGAATAAATGGACCACCAGACAAATCACCGTCCACAACCAATTCAAAAATATCGTTCAAATAACCTTCGGGATTGAAACGTTCAAAATCCCAAAAATTATCATAGGCCTCGTAAAGAAAATAGATACGATTCAAGTCTTTTACCCAGCCGATTTTCACTTTTACGTCGAGATCTTTTGGATCGATGTTGGTGCCTATACCATCTTCAGTATCGTTTAAAAGATTTGTTCCATACGTATAGTTTTTAGGCACCATGTCCCAATCACTTTTATCGCCGTCGATTCGTGGCATTTGATTTCTGGGAAATTGAAAGATTTGGAATATTTTGCCGTTTCTTGCCGTGTTGTAGGTTGGGGTAGGCTGGCCATTCGTATCCAATATATTTCCTGTTAAAAGTAAAAGGATAATTAACCAAGCTATTTTATTTATCTGGAAGTTCAAGACGATTTTATTTTTCATATGCTATAGATTTAATCTTCGTTTTGATAGTATTTGCTTTACAGTTCTTGTTCGGAAAATTACACTTTGTTTTTTAAAAAGCTCTAAATCAATTTATGTATAAATCGGCCCGTAAAACCGCTGGCCAATCTTCGCTGAAGACCAAAAGGCACATCTGAATATTTTGATAAAATTAGGATTGATTTTGGAGGCATTATTTGACTAAAAAAGTATGAATTTTTCAATTAGAACCAATGTAAATGTGTTTTAGTTATAGGTATTTTATTTACTTGATCTTCCATATTTTCGGAAGGTCAATTTAGCTTAGGAATTTAAAGTATTTCAGATGTAACACCAAGAATTTTTATTGAGAATATTACTTTATATATTTAAAAAGAGCTTTTTGTATGCCTTTAACTTTTCACCTTCTGCGAATTAGTGTTAAAAAGAAGCTTTGATTTGATAAAAATTCTGCTAACTTAGAATTAGACAAAATAAAATTTTGGTGAAACGGCAATTTAATAAGCTTCCTGATATTGTTGCGCGTCTAGCCCATTTTGGCTCTGAGCAGACTTATAGGGAACTTTTTGATCTTTTATTCTTGCCTGCAAAGAAATTTGCATTTTGTATACTGCATTCTAATGAAGAAGCAGAAGAGGTTGCTCAAGACATGATGATGACCTTATGGAAACAGCGCAAGACTTTAGTTGAAATAACAAATGTCTATGTTTACTCTCTTGTTATTACAAAAAACCTCTCACTTAATGTTCTGAAGAAAAATTCCAAAAATAAAACATCTTCACTTGACGATACTGACATTAGTTTTTTCTTTGATAGCTCAAGTCCTGAACAGATTATTATAGATAATGAGTTGAAAATGAGGCTGGAAAACGCAATTCAGTCATTACCCCCAAAATGTCAGCTTGTATTTAAGCTTGCAAAAGAAAATAATTTAAGTTACAAGGAAATAGCAGAGATCCTCGCTATCTCAGTAAAAACTGTTGATGCCCATTTGGTAGCAGCCACTCAAAAATTAGCTAAGATCTTTAAATCTGAGTTCCAAATTAAATAAGTTCTAAATAAATGTTAATTCCGACTAGGGAGTTTTTCATTTTTTATTGTCCTTATATAAAACGCCCCATATAATGAGTTTGAATTGTCATGCATGAAAATCGCATAGTTGAATTATTAACCCGGAAAATTGCTGGGGAAGCTACGCCGGATGAGCTTGGTGAATTGTCATATTTATTGACAAAATACCCTGATGCAGTATATTACGAGGCTTTATTAGATCAAGTATGGGATTTGGGTCAAGAAGGTAGTCAAAATGACCTTGATGAGGCTTTTGATAAGCATAAACTAAGCAAGCAGGATGATCTTGATTTTGAAATTAAAGAAAAAGTACTCTATAGCTATTTAAAAAATCACGTACTTGTTATCTCCATTATCACATTTATCATATTTTCAACCAGCCTTTATTTTTCTGAATATTATCATTCCACAACTAAAGAAGTACGTGTAGATATTTATGCCGCTAAAGGTATAAGGAAGGAAATTAAACTTCCAGACGGTACTTATGTAAGGTTAAATAGTGATAGCAAGCTTTCTTATGATCTGGATATGCAAAGTCATGATCAGCGTGACGTGATATTAATAGGAGAGGCTTTTTTTAAAGTTGCACATGATAAGAAGCGTCCATTTATTGTAAAGACCAATAAGGTTGCGATCAAAGTATTGGGTACTGAGTTTAATGTTAGAGATTATCCAGGTGATAAGGAGTCGGAAACCACACTTATCAAAGGATCTATTGAATTAACTATTAATGATCGTTCTGATCAGAAATTTCTTCTAAAGCCATCAGAAAAACTTGCATTGGTTAATAATATTAATAATAAGTTAAAAAAGGGTGCAAGCTCAGTGCTGATGATAGACAATATCTCTCCTGTAAAATTGGGAGATCAGGAATACATTGAAGAAATAGCATGGACAGAAAATAAATTAGTTTTTGAAAACGAATCTTTTGAAGAGCTAATGCCAAAATTAGAACGCTGGTATAATGTGAAGATTGTTCTAAATGATCCTGCCATAAAATCATATCGTTTTACTGGTGTTTTTATAAAAGAGAATATTATACAGGCCTTAGAAGCCATGCAATTAATAAAATCCTTTCACTATAAATTAATCGAAAATGAAATAAAAATTTTCTAAACAAAAAAGGCGAAAAATGCGCTAACATTCCCCGCCTTTAATCATCCAATCGTAGGTCTAACTACATAATCAGATTATTAACCTTGTAATTTACAAAAGTATGAAAAAAAGAGAACTATACAATAAAGTTCTGTTACCCGGATTCTCAATCAATAAACTCTTATTAATGCTAAACTGGACAATCTCATTAACATTTTTACTTGTCCTAGAAGTATCAGCAAACAGTTATTCACAGAACTTAAAAGTCGACCTGAATTTCCAAAATGTGAAATTTAAGAAGGCGCTTTCCATTATTGAGCAAAAAGGCAATATTCGCCTGCTATATAGCGAACAAAATCTCCCTGTAGATAAATCAATTACCCTTACGGTTAAAGACACTCCGGTAATGGATGTTTTGGGTATGATATTAGAGGATACCAAACTTGGATTCCGTGTTCTGGATAATGGATTGGTGGTAATTTCTCCACAAAACAGCGAAGTTAAAGACATTAAAGTTAGTGGAATAGTTACCGATTCTAAAGGTGAAACACTGCCTGGAGTAAGTATTAAATTAAAAAGTACAAGCGTAGGTGTTACCACAGATTTAAATGGTAAATACTCAATTAATGTTCCTGATGATGCAAGTACTCTTGTATTTACTTACATAGGATATGTTTCTCAGGAAGTTGCAACTAATGGACGAAGTATAGTAAATGTACAGCTTGTTGCTGCAAACACTGCATTAAATGAAGTGGTTGTTACAGCCTTAGGTATGACAAAAGAGAAAAAGAGTTTAGGATTCTCTGTTACTGAAGTTAAAGGAAGTGACCTTGCAGCTACTCAGCAGTTAAATCCGGTCAATTCGTTGATGGGAAAAGTTGCGGGAGTTCAAATTGATCAGAGTGCATCTGGACCTTTTGGAAATTCAAGAATTGTGATTAGGGGAAATTCAACCTTAAGTCAGAATAACCAACCAATATTTGTGATTGATGGAGTGATAGTTGATAATGAGTCTGTTGCCGGTGGTCGTGATTTTGCAAATGACCTGTCAAATCTAAATAGCGAAAACTTTGAAAGTGTTTCGATATTGAAAGGTTCTTCTGCTGCTGCATTATACGGATCAAGAGCAATCAATGGCGTTGTCCTTATTACTACAAAAAAAGGTAGTAAGGCCAATGGAATAGGAGTTGATTTTTCTCAAAACTTCATGGTTTATGATCCATATAAAGGTCCTGAATTTCAGAATGATTATGGAGGAGGTAGCGTTGGTGCATTCTTTACAGATGCCCGCGATGCTAACTATCAGCCAAATCAAATGTGGACTACAAAAGTATTTCCAATAAATCCTATTACTAAGGAACCTTATATAGACCCAGCAACTGATCGTGAAAATGAAAATTGGGGTCCTAGATTTGCAAATCAGAAAGTTCGTAATTATGATGGTACCTGGACAGAATATAAAGCTGTACCTAATAATTATCTTGATGCTTTTCAAAATGGTTCTTTAGGGACTACTAGTTTTGCATTCTCAGGAGCTGGAGATAAAACAACATACAGATTTTCGGCAACCCAAGATGATCAGAAGGGAATTTCTGTTGCAAATAAGATGAAGAGAGATAATTTTAACTTGAGGATCACACATCAGCTGGCAAGTTGGTTAAGTTCAGATGTAAGTGCAGCGTATACTTCAAGTGATCAAACCAATCCTCAGAATCTAGCATGGGCACCGTATACAGATACATTTGCAGGAGATAACTGGGGCGTTGCATATAGTTGGATTTTCCCGCGTAATTATGATACGAAGTATTGGAACCAACAATCAAGGTACACAAGTCAGGTATCTGGTGGAGCCCCAAGAGGTTCAAATCCGCTCGAAACCAATAAAGTTATGGCGTCTGAATTTTGGTTTAATATGAATAATACTGTTTCTACTATGGATAGCAGGAACTTGATGGGTCGATTTGCTTTAAATGCAAAATTGGCAAAATGGGCCAATTTTACTGTTGAGGGAAATCTAAATAATAACTATGATAAATATGAGAATAAAGCTCTAGGTCAGTTTACTGACTTTAAAGGAGGTTCTTATACATTGAATCAATCAAAAAAGGAAAGTGGTTTTGTGAAAGGAATACTTTCATTCAATAATATCAAAGTAATTAAAAATTTAGGATTTAGTGGTTTTGCCGGTGGTGAAATGTATAATTCAATTAGTTCTTATACACAAGGAAATACATCAGGTGGACTTATGGTTCCAGGTAGTTATTTTATTTCTAACTCAGTAAACTCTCCACTTGTTTCTGGAGGTATAAACTATAATAAAAAAATCAATTCTGTTTATGCTAGTGCTGATTTTGATTATAAAAGTCAAATTTATTTGGCTACAACATGGCGTGGTGACTGGTCTTCTGCTTTAACTTATAAAGATGGAAGCGGGAATAATTTTTACAATTATCCTTCAGCAAGTCTTTCGTGGATTGCATCTGAAACCTTCAAACTTCCCAGCATCATAACCTTTGCAAAGGTACGTTCAAACATTGCAGCATTGGGTAAAGATACAGACCCATTTGTGATCAACCCAGGATATAGATTTGCAGGAAAAGTTATCGGACTTCCTGGTCAACCTACTCAAGCTGGATTCAGTTCAAATAGTACTTTAACACCTAATTTGAAACCTGAAAGAAAGATTTCAAAGGAAATTGGAATGGAAATGCGTTTCCTGAAAAACCGTGTAGGTTTTGATGTTACTCTTTATCAAGATAATACCTATGATCAGATTGTTGACATTTCAACGCCTATTGAGTCTGGAGTTTCTGGAGTTAAGATCAATGCTGGTAATATACAGAACAGAGGTGTTGAAATCTCCTTGGATGGAACTGCTGTAAAAACAAAAAACTTTGTTTGGAATTCTAGGTTAACATTCTCTAAGAATAAAAATTTGATCGTTTCTCTGGCAGAAGGCAGAACAGATTACTTCCTTGGAGGAACGGCTTTTGACGCAAGTTCATGGGCTGTAGTTGGAAAATCTTATGGTACAATCCGTTCTATAAATCAGTCTTTAAAGTATACTAATCCTACAAATGCTGCTGATCCCAAAACTGGAATGACTGTACTTGCCTGGAGGAATGATGCACGTGCGGCCTTCCCTCAAAGAAGTAATAAGTACAATGATATCGGTGATATAAATGCTAATTTCAGAGCTGGATTTTCCAATGATTTTAGATATAAGCAGTGGTCTATGAATGTGTTGTTTGATGCAAAAGTTGGAGGAGACATGGCCTTGTCGTCTTTAAGATCAGGAACGCATACTGGAGTTCTTCCCAATACCTTATTTGGAAGAGATGCTGAACATGGTGGAATTACCTGGACTAGTAAATATGATGGTATTACTTATGACGACGGTATGATCATTGATGGGGTATTTCCTATAGGTCAGAAGGTTACACAGGCTAATGGTACTGCTGCCGATGTGGGTGGTATGACTTTTAAAGAAGCTTATGCAGCTGGATTAGT
Organism: Sphingobacteriaceae bacterium; assembly: GCA_947479815.1. Lineage (GTDB taxonomy): Bacteria > Bacteroidota > Bacteroidia > Sphingobacteriales > Sphingobacteriaceae > Daejeonella. Next base: position 10,039 of record CANKAT010000017.1, on the reverse strand, counting down.
TGAGCCAACACATGCACCGCAATTCTATTATCGTTATGCATCATCTTCAACCGGTGTGACTGATTTTTGGATTCGTGAAAGTACCTGGCTTGCACTTCGTCAGGTGGCAATATCATACACCCTTCCAAAGAGTATTGCAACCAAGCTAAAGGTTAATGGAATTGCTGTAAGTATTATAGGTAGAGATCTTGGGTATTTATACAATTCTTTGCCTTATGATTTTAATCCTGCATCATTAAACTCCAATTTAACTTCAGCAGTAGGTGAAGAAGGCTTTCTACCAATGATTCGGTCAATTGGCGGTTCAGTAAAGGTCCGTTTCTAATAATCTTTATTGGTATTAATAAACATTTTAAAAAAATAGAAATGAAAAGAAAATATATATATATCATAATAACAGCATTAACAACCTTGTTTACAAGCTCTTGTACGAAAGATTTTGAAACCGTGAATGTTAATCCTAATGTTGTTACCGATGTAGATGTAAGGTTACTCTTTACCTCATCATTGGTTCCAATGCAAACTTCACGCGGTGGGGAATATTGGAATGAGGGATTTACACATTTTTTGTCGGCATGTCAATTAGTAACCGGTCAAAGTTATGCTGTAGCTACTACCGGAGTAAATGGAAGGTATAATCTTTTTTATTCAAGTGTTCTCCCAAATTTAGTGGAGATTAGAAGGCTAATTGCACTAAAAGCAGATAAAGAAAAGTACGAGCAAATAAATGCCATTACTTATATCCCTCAAGTAATGATGGCTTTAAAAGTTAGCGATATGAATGGCTCAATGCCTTATACCGAAGCTAATAAAGGTAGAGATGAAGCTAAATATAGTCCTAAATATGACAGTCAGGAATCCTTATATACCGTTTGGTTAAAAGAATTAACTGATGCAATTATTATACTTCAAAAGAACTCTGGCAATCAGATTTCATTAGGAAATAATGACGCTTTTTTTGCAGGAGACGTTACAAAATGGATCAAACTTGCTAATTCTCTGAAATTAAGAATTGCTGCCAGGTATCAGAATCAAGATGCTACTAAGACAACTCAAATATTTAAGGAGGTTATGGCAGATGCAACAGGTCCTTTCAGTTCAACTACTGATCAGCTTGCACATAAAAATTCAGCTTATTATCCTTTTGGGGTTGATGGCTACAATATTGATATTTATAGTCGTCATTTTGCAGTTGGAACTGCAATAGAGTTTCTGAAGTCATCCAGTGATCCTCGTCTTGGTATTTATTATGATAAAAATTCTTTGCAAGGAAATTATAAAGATTCTCTGGTAAAGTATAGCAAGACTTTGCCAGCCTGGATAAATCCAGATGATACTAAGATTATGTATCAGGGTGGACCAGCTGATTTTCAGTCTAATCCTTCTGTTAGCACCTATTTCGTAAATCCATTTAACGGAGGTGGTCCAAACAGATATCAATTGATCTCAACTGTTAATCGTAAATTCTTTGCTCCAACTGTTAATGGTGGAAGCGGTACAGTAATAGATGTTATGTTTTCATATGCTGAGGTTTGTTTGCAGATAGCAGAATTTATTCAAAAGGGGTATGGTTCTGGAGTTAACACTAAGGGAACTGCCGCCGAATGGTATAATAAAGGTGTTCGTGCTTCAGCAAAATCTATGAATGAGATTGCCGTTGCAGCTGGTTCAACATCATATACAAATATTGATGCCCTGGTTGATGCACAACTGGCCAGTACAAAAGTAACATTGAATGGGAGTAACGATCTGGAGAAGATCTATATTCAGCAGCTTTTGAATTTTTATCGTGAACCTAACGAGGCCTTTACATTAGCTCGCAGGACAGGTTATCCAAAATTCAATTCTACTTTGCTTGCTCGTGAAGTAATAACTGATGTGCTACCAAGAAGATGGTGGACACTTGATCCTGGTCAAGTTAACAGAACAAACTGGGGTGCTGCCATGACAGATCAGGGCTTTTCTCCTAATGATTTTACCATTAGTAAACTTAATTCCGAAAGAATCTGGTTTGATAAGAAAGCACCAGCTTATGGTTCTGGGAATTAATGATTAAATTAAATCAATAAATTAAAAGGTGGTTTGAGAGGTATTTAATATCCCTTCCAAACCATCTTTTAGTTAAATATTTCAGGAGTATTTAGGTCTCCTCAAGTTTATCATAAAATTTTTATCTTCATTTTCAACATAATACAACGATGTCAGGACGTAAACAATTTATACAGCAAATGGGCTTAATGGCAGGAGCTTTTTCTGTCAACAGTTTATTCAATCAATTACATGCAGCAGAAATTTCATCTGCGAATAAAAAGGTTAATGATCTGTCGCCTATTAATGTAGCTGCCGATGAGGATTACTGGAGCGTTATTCAGCAAGCATTTACTGTAAGTCCTAATATTATTAATTTAAATAATGGTGGTGTTAGTCCTTCGCCTCGTGTTGTTCAGGAAGCTGTTGAACGATATAATAAATTGACAAATGAGGGTCCTTCCTATTTTATGTGGGAGATCCTAGATCAGGGAAGAGAACCTTTGCGCGAAAAGCTGGCTTCTTTGGCCGGGTGTAACAAAGAGGAGATCGTTATTAATCGTAATGCTACAGAAGCATTGAATACAGTAATTTTAGGTTTGGATCTTAAAGCAGGTGATGAAGTTATCGGGTGTAAACTTGATTATCCTAATCACATGAACGCCTGGAGGCAACGTGCCATGCGTGATGGGATCGTATATAAACAACTAAATTTTAATTTTCCAATTGAGAATGATGACGAATTTGTTGCTGCATTTGAAAATGCTATTACTTCAAAAACAAAGATTATTCATGTTACTCATGTGATTAATTGGGTAGGACAGATCCTTCCAGTAAGAAAGATCAGTGATATGGCACATCGTCATGGTATAGAGGTTGTTTGTGACGGTGCGCATTCATTCGCATTACTTGATTTTAAAATTCCTGATCTTGGCTGTGATTATTTCGCTACCTCTCTGCATAAATTCTTAAGTGCTCCTATCGGTAGTGGTATGATGTGGATTAAGCAGGATAAAATATCTAAAATATGGCCATTATTGGCTAATGGTGACCCTAGAGGTACAAACATCAGGAAATTTGAAACCTTGGGTACCCGAAGTTTTCCGATTGAGCAAGGTATCGGTGAAGCCATTAATTTCCAGTTAGCTATATGTAATAAGAGAAAAGAAGAACGTGTTAGATATCTTAAAAACTATTGGGCAGAACAAGTCATAAATATTCCTAGAGTGAAGATCAAAACTTCTTTGAAATCAGCATACTCATGCGCTATTTGTGGCGTAAGTATCGATGGAATTGGACCAAGGGATTTGGAAAGAATATTATTTAACAATTATAAGATCCATACAGTGCCAATTGATTACGAAAATGTCAGTTGTGTTCGTGTTACACCTCATGTATACACACGTTTGCCTGAACTTGATAAATTCGTAAGAGCTATCGGGGAGATCGCAGCAAAAAAATAATTTTTCGAATTTTTCCCTATTATCTGTTGAGTAGTAAGTCAAAATGTTGCTCAGGGTAGATAATTATGCCTAAAATTCTGAATCTGATTTATAACAATATTGCTGAAAAGAGACTATTCAAACAAAAATCTTTACAGCCTATTTCAGTTGCAATAGGATCAAACGCGTTTTTTTTTAATTAAAGTCTTATTAAATCCAACATAGAATTATCCATAAAATGAAAACAAAAACAACATTGATACCTGGTCATGGTGCGGATTTTACTGAGGCGGTAAATAAAAATAAAACTAAGCTGCTTAGTTTAGCAGTTTTAGTTGCCTCTCTTGGATACTTCGTTGATATTTATGATCTTTTGCTCTTTAGTATTGTAAGGGTTCCAAGTTTACAGTCACTGGGTTTATCTGGTCAAGATTTAACAGACAATGGCATTTTTCTCTTGAATGTTCAGATGATTGGATTGCTCGTTGGAGGTATGTTTTGGGGAATATTAGGGGATAAAAAGGGACGTTTATCAGTACTTTTCGGTTCTATATTTATATATTCTGTTGCTAATATTGCCAATGGCTTCGTGCATACAGTTGAAAGCTATGCTTTGTGGCGTTTCATTGCAGGCTTTGGCCTTGCAGGTGAACTGGGTGCTGGTATTACGCTAGTTGCTGAGATCATGCCTAAAGAGAAGCGCGGATATGCCACCACTATTGTTGCAGCAGTTGGCGTGAGTGGCGCGGTGGTTGCTTATTTTATTGCCCAGTATTTTGACTGGCGTACTTCTTTTTTTATTGGAGGAGGTTTAGGACTTTCTTTATTGCTTTTACGTTTTGGTGTTGCCGAATCAGGTATGTTTGGCAAAGTCAGAGATGATCATACAAAAAGAGGAAATTTCTTTTCACTTTTCACCAATGCGGATAGATTTTTTAAGTACCTGAGATGTATCATTATTGGAGTACCCCTTTGGTTTGTAGTCGGTATTTTGATCACTCTTTCTCCTGAATTTGGAAAAGCTTTAGGTGTTGCAAGACCGGTAAATGCAGGTGCTGCTGTTGCTTGGTGCTATGCCGGCCTTGTTCTAGGAGATATTGCTAGTGGTGTTTTAAGTCAATTCCTCAAGAGCAGACTTAAAGTAGTTTATACTTATCTGTTCCTTTCCATCATTTCTATTTCATCTTATTTTATGCTCCACGATCTAAGCTTATTTGCTTTCTATTCTATCTGTATGTTTTTAGGTTTTTCAGTTGGATACTGGGTGATCTTCATGACCATCGCAACGGAGCAGTTTGGTACTAATATCCGTGCAACAGTAACTACTACGGTCCCTAATTTTGTTAGAGGAGCTGTTGTTCCACTTTCCTTACTTTTTCAGTATTTAAAGGGCTTGTTTGATGGGTCACTTATATATGCTGGTATTACTTTGGCTCTGTTAAGTCTGGCACTCGCATTCTGGGCTTTGAGTAAGATGCAGGAAACTTTCTCCAAGGATCTAGACTATTTAGAGTAAAGGGGGGATATATTATTCAATGCATTTTTGCTGCATAATTCATGCTGTATTTTTCATGATGGCCTAATCTACCAATCTTTCTTTTTCATAATCATTAATAGGAAAGGATCTTCATTCCTGCCGTAACACTCCTAAAATTGAAATTACTAATAATAATATTTTTATTACCTTCACTAAAAGTGCTGCTATCAAATTTCTGATATGGAATTTGACATTTATTTAGGACATGAATAAGGTCTTAAATGATTGGATAGTATCTTGTAGTTTAGTTCATATTTTAATTCATTTATATCATTCAAATTTTAAACAAATTATACGCTGATGAAAAGTAAATTGATTCTCTTTTTGGTCCTTAATATATGCCTTTTTGGTGTAGTAAATAATTTATTGGCACAAAATCCGGAAGCTAAATTAGGCTGGAAACTAGGTGCACAAGCCTATACCTTTAACCGTTTTACATTTTTTGAAGCCATTGATAAAATCGATAGCTGCGGTTTAAAATATGTAGAAGCTTATCCAGGTCAGGCTATAGGTGGGGGCATTGAAGGTAAAATGGATTACCATATGGATGCTGTAAAAAGGACTAAAATTTTACAGAGATTGAAGGAAAAAGGAATCAAAATGATTTCCTATGGCGTAGTTAATGCTAAAGGCGATGCAGATTGGTTACAGTTATTCGAATTTGGAAAAGCAATGGGTTTGGAAAACTTTACATCTGAACCTGATGTAAAAGATATTCCCATGATATCAAAATTGTGTGACCAGTTCAAAATCAATCTCGCCATTCACAATCATCCCCAGCCATCACCTTACTGGAATCCAGATATTCTATTTTCGGCTATTCAAGGTCAAAGTAAACGTATGGGTTCTTGTGCTGATATTGGCCATTGGGTGCGTTCAGGGCTTGATCCGATTGAGTCTTTGAAAAAATTGGAAGGACATGTTATACAGTTACATGTAAAAGATTTAAATGAAAAAAATAAAAAAGAGGCGCATGACGTTCACTGGGGAACAGGTGTCTCAAATATCGACGGTGTAATTAAAGAACTGAAAAGGCAGCATTTTAAGGGCTTATTATCAGTTGAATATGAGCATAACTGGTATAACAATGTTCCGGATGTGACTCAAAGTGTTAACTATTTTAGAAGTGCATTAAAATAGAGGCATTTGTTTTAATACAGGTAATTTCTCGCTAGCAAGCATTAGCCCTAAAAGTCTGATTGTATTAGGGGCAATTGGCTGATATAATTTTATTTTAAAAGAACTATAAAAATCAATACTATAACTATGGCAAAGTCTGGAACAACAGATCGAAGATCATTTATTAAATCAACAGGAGCAGTCGTTATTGGCAGTTCTATCGGATTAAGTGCAGCATTCCCAAAGACTACCTTTGCTCAAAGTAAAAGTGTTTTGAAGGTTGCTTTGATCGGATGTGGTGGCAGAGGAACCGGTGCAGCCAGTCAGGCAATTAAAGCCGACCCTAACGTGATCATTACCGCTATGGCTGATATATTTCAGGATCGTTTGGATAGCTCCTATGACATACTTCTGAAAGCCCATCCCGATAAGGTAAAGGTGCCAAAGGAGAATAGATTTGTTGGCTTCGATGCCTACAAACGAGTTATGGAATCGGATGTTGATGTGGTTTTATTGACTACTCCTCCTGGTTTTCGTCCCGATCAGCTTGTTGCCGCCGTAGAAGCAGGTAAACATATTTTCTGTGAAAAACCTGTCGCTGTTGATGCTCCGGGAGTACGTAAGGTATTGGCAGCTTCAAAAAAGGCGAAAGAAAAAGGCCTTTCGCTAGTCTCAGGTTTTTGCTTCCGTTATGATCCTCCAAAGAGAGAGCTTTTTGGAAGAGTTCAGAACGGCGACATTGGCGAGGTTAGAATGGTTAACTCTACGCGTAATGGTGGCGGACTCTGGTATTTTCCCCGCAAACCCGAATGGACAGAAATGGAATATCAGATGCGTAATTGGTATTATTATGACTGGTTATCTGGCGATTTTATCGTAGAAATGGTTGTTCATAACCTAGACATGATGACTTGGGCCTTAGGTAGTCAAATGCCAATAAGAGCCTTTGGAACGGGTGGACGGCAGTCAAGAGTAGAAAAGCAATGGGGTAATATTTATGATCATTTTGCTATTGAATTTGAATTTGCAAATGGCGTTAAAGGATATAATTTTTGCCGTCAGCAGGATGGCTGTTCAGGCAAAAATTCAGTAGAGATTATAGGATCAGAAGGCACTGCATTTTATCAAGGGCAGACCCATAAAATAAGCGGAAAAAATAATTGGGACTACCAAGGAGAAAAGAAGGACATGTATCAGGTCCAGCATGATGAGCTTTTTGCTTCCATTCGTTCAGGCAAGCCTATGAATGATGGTGAGATTATGGTTAACAGTACCATGCTTGGTATTTTGAGTAGGATGGTAGCCTATAGCGGACAAACCATTACTTGGGAACAAGCAATGAATTCTAATCAGGTTATTGGTCCTGATTTTAATCAATATGCTTGGGACTTGAAATGGCCTGTTCCTGAACCGGCTATCCCTGGAGTGACAAAGGTGGTATAAGTTTTGTTTAGAAGGGCTCAAAGCGAATGACAGAATTGTCCTTTAATTATGAGATTGCTTCCGTGCCTCCTCGCAAAGACATTTTCAGAGGAGTAATAAGAATTATAGAATGATTTTAACATTATAAAATAAATTATGAATAGCTATTTTAAAAAAGGACTGATGTTCCTTAGTATTCTGTTAATTAGCAGTCATATGTCCTATTCTCAGGAAACCTTATTTGAGTTTGGTACATCTACAAGTATGGATGCCGTGCTTTCCAAAGCCAAGGAAAAGGAAAATAAATTGAAATGGATTAATGTCAATACAACAAAAGAAACCTGGAAATTAATGAAAGATGGAACTCTTTCTAATACGGGTTTGCCCATTGGTGTAATACGTTCTGAAAAGCAATATGAAAATTTCATTTTGCATGTGGAATGGAAGCATATGGAAGCTGGCGGTAATTCAGGCGTATTTGCCTGGAGTGGTGCAAAGCCTATTGGTACCAATCCGCTACCAGATGGAGTAGAGATTCAAATGCTCGACCTCGAGTGGGTAGACCTCAACATAAGGAATGGGGTTAAACCACCAATTGCCTATGTTCATGGCGAACTTTTTGGCGTGCAGGGTGTAACAACTATTGCTGATAATCCAAGAGGCGATCGAAGCAAGTCAATTGAAAACCGTGTAAAAGGTAAGGGCGAATGGAATACCTATGAAGTTGTTTGTGTTGACGGTGTAATTAAACTTTCTGTAAACGGTAAGTTTGTAAATGGTATAAGAAAATCCAGCCAGAAAAAAGGATACCTCTGTCTTGAATCTGAGGGTGCTCAAATCTTTTACCGAAATCTTAAAGTTATTGAACTTGCACCTGGTGTAACTTCGGCAGCAGAAACCGCTGCATTATTGCCTTAATACTCTAAAACTTAGTTTCTGCACCTAGAGCTATTTCTTATATTCGTATTTCAATCCATTCAATTTATTCTTATAATTGGATGGATTGACTATCGAAAAATTCTGTTTAATGAAGCATTGCATTCTTCTTCTATTAATATTGATTATTGGGATATGCTCTCCAATCAATACATCCGTTATAATTCTATTTTTTTCTACAGATAATAACAGTTTAATTACTGTTTTTATTTTAATGATATTTAGCTTTTTGTTTCAAAAAATTACAATTAGTCCTATTAAATTACACGCTTAATAATGCAAAGAATACATCTCCTAATTTTCATGCTACTCAGCTCACAGGTTATACGTGCTCAATCATCCGATCCGGAATATGCAATAATCATTAAAGGCGGCCATGTGATTGATCCTAAAAATAACATCAATGAATTAATGGATGTTGCAATCAATAAAGCCGGAAAAATTGCCGCAGTTTCCAAAAATATTGACCCCAAAACAGCATCTAGGGTGGTCAATGCAAAAGGATTAGTTGTTACTCCGGGAATCATTGACATGCACACGCATAATTTTGCAGGCACTGAGCCTGACCACTATCTAAGAAACAGTTATTATGCAAATCAGCCTGATGGATTCACCTTTCGTGTAGGAGTTACAACCGTTGTGGATGCAGGAAGTGCAGGCTGGAGGACATTTGAAAAATTCAAAGACCAGACCATAGACCGAGCGAGAACTCGGGTTTTAGCATTTCTAAATATTGTTGGTGAGGGGATGACCGGAGGGCCACCTGAGCAAAATAATGCCGACATGGATGCGCGTTTATCTGCTGATATGGCATTAAAGTATAATGACCTGATTGTCGGATTTAAAGTTGCACATTATAACAAACCAGATTGGGTGCCAATTGACCGCGCTATTGAAGCGGGAAAAATTGCTGGAAATATTCCTGTGATTGTTGATTTTGGCGGGAGCGGTCTCTCTCTAGAAGAGCTGACGATGAAAAAATTCCGCCCGGGCGATATTTATACCCATACCTATGGCGGCGGAGGTAAAGAGCGTGAAGCTATTACTGATCCATTAACGGGTAAGTTAAGACCTTTTGTTTTTGAAGCCAGACAGAGAGGTGTAATTTGGGATGTGGGTCATGGAGCAGCAAGCTTTTCATTTAGCCATGCTATTCCGGCAACTAAAGCCGGTTTTTTTCCGGATGTGATCAGCACAGATCACCATGGTGGAAGCATGAATTCAGCGATGAAAGACATCCTCAATGTGATGAATAAATTTTTAACTCTAGGAATGGAAGTTCCAGCGATCATCAACTCTGTAACCTGGAAACCTGCGCAAGTCATTCACCGGGAGCAGCTTGGTAATCTCTCGGTAGGATCAGAGGGAGATGTAACGGTATTACGTATCCGCAAAGGGCGGGTTGGGGTGTTCGATCACATGGGACAACGAATTGAAGGCAAGCAACGCTTTGAATGTGAAGTGACTGTCAAAGGTGGGCGGGTTTTTTATGACCTGAATGGTTTAACAAATCCGCTGCCAAAAGTAGTGGGCGGACTGCCAAGCCTGTAGTACT
>CANKAT010000016.1 GCA_947479815.1 Sphingobacteriaceae bacterium | reverse complement strand
CTTGTTGCACCTAATTCATAAGCCTCGTCAATTCCGGCCATTAAATTTTGTAATGCCTTTTGACGTTCCTCTTCAACCAGATGATTAATGTTTAGACCGGTAGTTAATAATCTTGGCTGAGCACCATAAGCGATGGTCATATGCGATGTTTCAAGCATTTTTTTTACTGCCATTCGTTGCTCAGTGTCTTTAATCGTTGTGATCTCAATGGCACTAAAATAGTCATCTACAGCAATCTTTCGAATGGTTTCAAGCACCGGACCTTCTCCCTTGATCGTTGCAGGGAAAGCCATAAAGTGGACCAAGCCAACTTTCATGTATTTATATAATGATTCGTTCATTTTTTGATAGAATATTGAAAAATATTACTTTTTAAAACTTTCTCTGATTAAACTGATGAGCTCAAGCGCTCTTTTAGACTCTGCGGCTAAGTGATCATATCGCTTATTTTCAATCACGTCCTTGGTAATCATTTTACTACCCCCAACTGCGCAAACTCCAACTCTAAACCAGCTTCTAAGATTTTCTTCGTTAAGTTCAATACCGCCTGTAGGTAAAAAAACAATATCTTGAAAAAGTGCCTGCACTGCTTCAATAAATGATGGACCTAAGGTATTTGCTGGGAACAGCTTAACAATCTTTGCCCCGCAAGTTTCGGCTCGAATGATTTCGCTGGGGGTCATACAACCAGGAACACATAGAAGATCATTCTTGTCAGACAATTCAATCACAGACTCCAAAATTCCTGGGCATACCAAAAATTCTGCGCCTTCATCAATATAAGTTTGGGCAGATTCCAAAGTTTTTATTGTACCAATACCTAATCGCATTCCGGGTAATTCGGCATCACATACTTTGCGCATCTCCCGGAAATTTTTCAATGCACGATCACCGCGATCTGCATATTCAGTAGTTCTAATGCCCCCTGCATACATTGCCCTCATCAGATCAATACTTACTTCAGCATCAGCCGAGTAGTACAATGGCACAATTCCCTGTTCTTTTATAAGCCTTGAAAGCTCTGTTTTTAAATTCATCTTTTTAAATTATAGCTTATAGCCTTGTCGCGCAAGCAACTTCCACTTGCCATGCTTTTTCTGCCAAACCATTATGTTCCCAAATTTTAAATCTAATGGATTCCCTTTATTTACAGCCTTAGCAGTTACAATATGTCTTACAATTGCATTTTTACCTGCCATTGTAATTTTCTGATCAAAGGGTTCAATACTTTTAAAAAATGTAGGTCCGTTCAATACTCCTGCAATAAATGCTTTCTGATCCTGAATTAACCCAGCAGAATGTCCATAACTTAATTCCTCGCAAGTGAGGTCCTTTAAAGTAAGGCTGTCTGTATTGATGATGGCATTATTAATAGCGATGACCAGCTTTGCAATTTGTGTTTCTTTTTTGGATTGAGCCTGTGCATTCAGACTAATTACAGTAAGTAAAGTGAAAATTTTTAAGTAGTTGAGCATGATTATTTATTTTTTTTGTTGATTAATTTCATCTTTTCCATCAGGTTCTGAAATGGGGTTTCCTTTCCAGTAAGATGCCAGAATAGAACCGGTGATGTTCATCATCGGACCATAGATCATTGGTGCAAGTCCGACGGTTCCAAGCTTACCCATTCCATAGGCTAGGCCTTTTGAAAGACCAGCATTCTGCATCCCTACATTAATTGCAATAGTTCTGGAATCCTTTTCACTCATTTTAAACAAGCGAGCAAACCAATATCCTAAGGTATAGCCCATGAGGTTATGAATCAAAACTAATAGTATAAGAAGTGGACCGACTTTTAAAAGACTTTCACGACCTACGGCAGTAACAATTATAATGATAAATGCGATACCAAACATAGATACAATGGGCATTACCGCATTAATCCACTTCATTTTATCCTTCAGGAGTTCATTGATTACCATAGCGAGTGTGACTGGCAAAATGACCATTTTCATAATGTCCCACATCATATCAAGTACATTGATCTCAATGAATGAACCTCCTAATAACTTCATCAGTAGGGGTGTGAGGAAAGGAGCTAATAAGGTTGCTAGTGAAGTAAGTGTAATGGATAGAGCTAGGTTAGCTTTTGCCAGATATGAAATAACGTTTGCTGCAACAGCATTCGGTGCGCATCCGATCAGAATCATGCCTGCTGCAATTTCGGGAGTAAAACCACTGAAAGTTGCCAATCCAAACCCTAGCAAAGGCATGATTATAAAATGGCTTGAAACCCCTACAAGAACTCCTTTAGGAGATTTAAATACTCCAATAAAATCTCTGTAGCTCATAGTAATACCCATTCCAAACATGATTAACTGAATGAGGGGAGTAATCAGGCCAGATAATTTAAAGCCATTGATCTCAAGAAAATACTGAGGAAAGATCATTGCTGTAGAAACTACACCGAAGATCATTACAGGATAGGCAAATCCTTTTAAAGCTGATACACCCCGAATTCCAATGGCAATAGATATGAGTGATGCAATCAGAAATGGCTCGGCATCAGTAGATCTGTTGAGCAGATACAAGGTAAGTGCAGTGAGTATGCATAAAATGCCAATTCCCAATACAATTTTAAAAATAGGTTTCATCCGATTTAATTTAAGGGAAAATATTACCAGGTTCTTTTTAACATAAATTGATCAAGCTGAGCGCGGCTGATCTTTTTTTCTTTTGGATTTTTTTCCAGCCACTTCATGTATTCTACTCTGATTTCTTCGCTCCATTGTGTATCAACCTGCCCCGCCTTATAGGCTCCACTTTTGATCATCTCATGGCCAAAACGATCTTTTGAAGCAATGAATTCTGCAGTAGCAATAACCTGTTCAGCCATATGAGCAGGAATAAATACTACCCCGGCACGGCCAGCAATAACTAGGTCTCCAGGTAAAACAATGGCTTGTCCAATTGTAACCGGAGTATTCAAACCCATCAACACAACACCCTGTAAAAACTGGGGTGCAAAATCTCTTACAAAGGCATTAAATCCCTTGATCTCGGCCAATCCATCCACGTCGCGGGCAAACCCATCAAATATTACTCCATTTCCTGAGTTTTTATAAATCACATTTCCAAGGTTATCACCCATCAGTGACCCTACTCTACCTTCATTATCAGCAACATACACATCACCTTTGGTAAGCATATTAATAGGCCAGTGCAAATGCCTGCCTTGTTTGCCTTCTGCGGCAGCACGATCTACGATATTCTTTTCCACATCAGGACGAATAGGCATATAAAAAGCAGTTAAAGCCCTTCCAATAACCTTTTCATCTTCATGTAATATTTTCCAATTTCGCTCATATTGATACAAATAGCCTTCATTATTTAATATTTGCCAGGCCTCTTCAATACCAATCGACTTTGCACGGTTCAACAACTCGTCAGGGATTCGTGGGCGACCATCCTCAAAACGTTCACCTTTCCAGGCAGAAGTCAAAAAGATTAGTTCCTCTTTGGGAATAGCTTGAGCGAACAAAGATTGTAAGGGTAATATCAGCAAGCACAAGGAAAGCAATAACTGGAAACTATATCTCATGTGTGTAATAATAAGTATTATCTATGTAGCAATTTCGTTTAAATTTGATGTTGTTCAGTTGAAAGTTTACATTCAGGATTTTCCAGGAAATTTCCATATACCAAGGGCATTTTTCCCCATGATCAGGTCAAGATCGTTATCCGTGTAGAAATTACAGTACTTATCCATAAACTCCAGCTCTTTATCCATTGGCAGTTCCCATCTTGGAAAAGGATAGCCGGTACCCCAAATAATCTGCTTGGCTCCAAACTCTTCATAAATGGCCTTATAAAACGGCAATGTATCTTCATAGGGATACTTCTTGATCTCAGACATTTCATAGGGCTCTGAATTACTTATCCAAACATTTGAGAAACGGCTTAGTTTAAACATTTTCTTGAATTCAGGCCAGCAATCTGCGGCTTTCAGATCAGGTTTTCCTGCATGGTCAACTACAATTTTTACACCCGGAAAGCGCTCTGCCATATCTGCCAGCATTGGCATTTGGTGGGGAACAATATAATAGTTGAAACAAAGCCCCAATTTTTCTGCTTCCTTCCAAAGAGGATAATGTTCCGGAGAGTTTAACCAGGTTTCTTTGGGCGTGTAAATCGGGCTGAAACGCATACCCTGAAAGCCATGTTCATTTACCCAATATCTGAGATTATCTACTATTTTGGGATCATGTGGATTCAATAAACCATGCGCAACAAACTGCTTAGGATAAGTTTTAAGATTATTAGCCATGTATGAATTATCCCATCCATAATAACGCGGATTGATAAGAACTCCATATTTGAGATCAAAATCTTTCATTTGTTTAACCTGATTCTCAATTGGAGCCTCTATAGCCACTTTTAAATTTGGATTCTCAGGATGTTTAAAAGGGAATCTTGGATCAAAATTCCAGGTCTCAACATGAGTATCAATAACCAGGCGCTTTTTGAAGCTTTTGCCAGAATTTGAGGCTAAAACAGATGCAATCGGATTTAAAGCACTAAGTAAGGGCACTGCTGTGATTCCTTTAATTAAATCTCTACGTTTCATGGAAAAATGGTTTAATATTTATTAAATATTTATGATCAGGTAGCTAAAGGCTGACCTCCCGGAATCATCACTTTTTGACGCGGAAGCTTAGTTTTATTTCGCTTTGCTGTAAATTTTGCTGTTAGGTATTCACCCATATGGATATCTCCTGATATGGTATCACCACTCACTTTTCCGGAGAAAAGGTAAATAATAATATTCCCAACGATAGGAATCGTACTCTTAATCTTCACTTCATCTCCATCAATTGTACCCACCATATTTTTAGTGTCCAGATCTCCTTTATGAGTTCCCTGAATCCAGTTTCCATCCTGTTCAATCGTAAAAGAATGCTGGCTGGTACTTAATGCATAGTGAACTTCAACATCCCATCGTCCGCTTAGGTTTATTGCGGGCGTTTTCATCTCGGGCTTTGGGCTACGCTTTTTCGATAATACTTCAAATAACCGGTCGGCAACAATCTTTTCTTCACCCACCTGCATGTGCCCCGGCGTAATCTGTATGGAGGTTGTACCATCAGGTTCATCTCGATTTCCAAGAGCTATTCTTGGCTTATTTCTTCCCACTTCTTCTGCAATTTCATATCCTGTAACGTAAAATTTTTCAGGATCCCAGATAATATGAAGTACCGGATATTTATTGTTCAAATTGATGGGTTCAACAACCTTGGTGCTTATACCATTGATCTGAGTAACTTTCTTTGATATGACGTCAAGCCAACTAAGCCATCTTTTCCACTCCCCCTCATGATCCCGCTCTAGCCAGTCTTCAACTGCTGCAACCATTCCTACAATTTCATCACGATCTAGTTTATTGTCGCGGCCCGGGCCATGATGCGGAGCACTTGCCTGCCATGCGGCTAATAAAATATTTTTATTTCCGAGCATTAATCCTGCCGACTGCGGGCCACGGATAGTTTTACCACCGCTGTAGGCTACTATATCTGCTCCTCTCTTTAAATGATAGGGTGGAATGGTCAAACTCTCTGCTGCGGCATCCATCAAAATTGGAATATTTTTTGGTTTAGCTATTGAGGCAATCACCTCTAAAGATAAGGGCTGACCTGTATCAGAAGCAGCACCAGGCGTGCCTGAAGTAAGGTAGATCATTGCAGTTTTTGAATTGATGGCCTTTTCTAATTCTTCAGGAGTAGATACAGTGATTATTTTTACACCAATATTCCGGACTGCATGATCATAGTGCTGGCGAGAATATCTTGGAATGATAACCTCCGTTTTTTCAAATCCGGTAAGATCAGGAATGCGGATGAGTCTTTCTGGGCTTCCACCAGTAACGCAAGCTGCCGTAATATGTTTTACTCCGGCTGCACATCCTGAAGAAACCATTCCCCATTCTGATTTTGTGAGCTCTGCAAGACGCTTTCCAACAGCTTCAGCAAGCTCATCGAGCTGTACAAAGTTTGTGCTGGCCGCTTCTAAGGCAAGTTTGACTTTTGGCCTTTTGATTGACCCTCCTATAATGGTATAAGAGCCCCTACAATTGATGATGGGCTCAACACCCATTGTTCTGTATATATTAGTTTCTGACAAAAAGGAATTCAATGTACTTAGCGATTCTGAACTTTGCGCTAAAGATTTATTTTCTGTAACAGTTCCTGCCAAAACCGAATCACTTGATAGAACACTTCCAACAACCGGTAACATAGCCAGTCCCTTAATTACATCTCTGCGTTTCATGCTGTTATACTATATTTTAACTAAAAAATCCTTTTTCTATTTTGTATAAGGCGTGGCTGCCAGGCCATTCAGATCCCAAATAATTCGACCAGCTCTTACTGTCAATTCTGCTTCAAACTTTTGATTGCCTTCAATCCGGTTACCGCCAGAATCTACATAGCCATATTTACCGTTTAAAATACTTAAAACAGCGATATCAGCTACAGAACCAACACTCAAATTACCAAGATCTTCTCTTTTAATTGATTTGGCAGGTTTCCAACTTCCACTGGCAATGATGTCTGGAATGCTCATGCCTATTGTCAAGTATTTTGACATCACGTTTAACATATTCTTCATCCCTGCATTCATACTTGTTCTGTGTTCATCTGTACCAAAAGAATTTGGCAGAAGGCCCTGTTTTAATGCAGGTATTGCCTGGTTAAACCAGAATCCAACACCTCCATGACCTACATCAAACAAAACCCCTCTATTTTGTGCCTCCAGAACAAAGGCTCTCAGTTTACCCTGTTCATCTACAATAGGCATTCGTTCTGAAACATTTTCAAAAGAGTGCGTAATGATATCACCAGAACGCATTCTTTTTAATTGATCTTCTAGAGAATACTCAGGCATGTGGCATTCAACAAAAAGAGGTTTATCCGCAATTTTGGCAGCTTCAGAAGCCTTATCAAATGGAATCCAGCTTTTACCTTTATAATGTCCAATACGGGTACCCACAATAAAATCAGGATATTTTTTGATGGCATCCACAGTCATTTGAACATCTAATGTATTTAAATCGGGTTCAATTGCTGAGCCTGCGCTAAAACCGGTCTCGAAAATATTAATAAAGGCCAAAACACGGGTTAAAGAAGGGTCAACCACCTTTGACTTAAAATCAGGGAAGGTTCGCCATCCAGTAGTACCGGCATCAACTACCGTGGTAATACCTGATCGAGGCGCAAAAGCATCAGGTAACTGACTGGACTGACCATCAGCAAAGCCCGGTTTACTTCCTGCATAAACGTGAGTATGGATATTAATCAATCCCGGAGACACAAGCAAACCGCTAACATCCAATACTTTTTTTGCACTTGAAGAAGGGATTTCAGCTGCAATACGATAAATCTTTCCGTCTTTTACAGCCACATCCATTTTTGAATCCAAACTATTTTTGGGATCTAATACTCGTCCCCCTTTTAATAAAAGATCAATTTCCTGGGCTTGTATCAACCTAGGCACTATTAAAAATGCAAATAATACAACTAAGCGTATTTTAAATGCAAAAGTCTTTGAATTGGAATTACTTATATAAGTTTTCATTATTCTTAAAATTATTTTAACATTTTATTTTTCTATCGTCCATTTCTGTCCGCTCAGGCCATTCAGATCCCATACCACTTTACCTGCTCGAATCGTTAATTCTGCCTCTAACTTTTTAGTTCCTGATACAGCAATTTTGCGCACATCAGTGTAGCCAAATTCTCCTTCTCGAACCTTGAAAACTGCCAAATCAGCCTCTGAACCAACACTTAAATGACCAAGGTCTGGACGTTTAATTACCTGTGCGGGATTCCAGGTAGACCTCAAAATGACATCTTGAAGACTCATTCCCATAGCGAGAAATTTAGACATCACATTCGCCATATCCTTCATTCCGCTATTCATGCTCTGATCATGCAAGTCTGAACTTATCACATTCGGGTAAAAACCCTGCTGAAATGCAGGAACGGCCTGTGCCCATGAAAATGCACCACCACCGTGTCCAACATCAAAAATAACCCCCCGTTTTTGTGCTTCAAATACAAAAGGTTTTACTTTTCTTGTTTTTTCATCCACAACAGACTCTCTTCCGGTACTGATCTCAGAAAATGTATGGGTAAAAATATCTCCAGGACGAAGGTGTTTTAAAAATAAAGACTCGATAGAATTAGCCGGATTATGCTCACCAAAATCAACCATTATTGGCACATTTGCAAGCTTACCTGACTCAACAGCCTTATCTACAGAGGTAAATTCACCCCAATAATGCGCAGATTTAATACCAACAAGAATAGTTGGATAAAGTCTGTTGATCATGTGAGCATTCATGACAGGATTCATGTCATTCACATCTTGTTCCTGAAAACGGCCAATCATTCCATTGCCAATTACGTTGAGGAAAGCCAGAATTCTTGTTTGCGATTTATCAATGGTTTGTTCTTTAAACAAAGGGAAATTCCTCCAGCCAGAAGATCCGGCATCTACAACAGTAGTAACACCTGCTCTGAAAGAGAATGCATCAGCTTGCTGACTGCGTGAAGAATTACCAACCGATGTGCTGTATTTATCGGTACCCTGAAAAACATGAACATGCATATCGATTATCCCAGGAGAGATATAAAATCCAGTTACATCAATGATTTTCGCAGCAGATCCTATAGGAATATCTTTAGCTACACGAGCTATCTTGCCATTTACAATTCCCACATCCATTTTGGAATCGATCTTGTTTTTGGGATCAATAAGATGGGCGCCCTTTAATAAAATATCGATTTCCTGAGCATAGCCAAATTGACAAATGATCAATAGAACAATACCTATTGAGAACCTGTAATAAGCCTTTTTAGAAATAACATTTTTATTGAACAAAAACTTCATGTTAACGGTAATTTATATAGACACCAGTTTTACTGAAAATTTAATACCCCGAAAAATTGAGGTAAGTGAAATTGAGGCTTAGGATTTTTAACTTCATTCCATGTAATATAATGCTTATTGGAATTTATTTCTGCGATCTTATAAAAATTAGCTCTCCAAGAAACACCGGTCTTTGGACGAACCACATTGGTATATTTTTCAAGCATGTCTAACGGTATTTTGAAAGACATGGTCCAAGTAACACGCTTAGTTATTTCTGGATCAACCACCTTTGGCAATGAGGCTGCGATCTCTATTTTCTGAATATCCTCAACTGTTGGTTTTCCTTTTTTATGATGAAATAAAGGAGTGCCTCCACAATTGATCTCCAGGTTAAAGTAATTGATGGGATTATTTGCTTCTGGCGAGAAAAAGAATTCAACTGCTGAATCCTCCCACACTTTACCATTGATTTTTTGGGTTATACTGCGAACGTAGCGATCTTTGACTCGGTAGATCACGTAAATAAACTGATCATCATATACCATTTTTGCCTCTGCCTGAGGTTTAAATTTGGGCATTTCGCCCATATAATTTTGAATTTTAACTGATTCTACACCCTTCCAGGCAGCATCATTCCATTTATCGTTCACATTCACTCCCTGAACGGCTCTTTTTACAGAGTAGGCTGAAAGTTCGGCATTAGTTGATGAATTCTGTGAATAAACCATTGGTATAAAAACTGTCAAAAGAAGAATAACAGAGGTAATCGTTCTAAATTTTTTCATTAAATTATTGGTAGTTTATTGATGAATAGTTCTAAAAAATTATGAAGCTTAATAACAAAATACCCTGCTGGAGCTATCACCAGCAGGGCGATTAATTAGGTAGCCAAAGGTGGGCCACCAGGAATCTGAATTCTTTTCCGTGCAGGTTTTGCAGAATTTCGGATAGCAGTAAATTTAGCCGTTCTGTACTCACCCAAGTGAATATCTCCAGACATGGTATCACCGTTTACTGTGCCCTGGAACAAATAATTAATATTATCAGCAATGATTTTTATTGTACTCTCAAATTTAATTTGACTACCGTCAATAGTACCCGCCAGGTTTCTTGTGTCAAAATCTGCCTTATGTGTGCCAGAAAACCAGTTACCATCCTGAACTATATTAAAGCTATGCTGACTTGTACTACTAAAGAATTTTATACTTACATCCCAAGTACCATTCAGATTAGCTGCAGGAGCTGACATTTCAGGCTTGGCTTGACGATTCTTGGAAAGCACTTCATACAAGCGCTCGGCAATAATTTTTTCTTCTCCAGCCTGCATTTGTCCGGTAGTAATATTTACAGAAGTTATGCCATCGCTTTCGTCTCTTGCAGCCAGAGCAATTCTTGGCTTATTCCGTCCCAGTTCTTCGGCTATTTCAAAACCAGTTACATGCAATTTTGCAGGATCCCAGCTTACTTTCAATACCGGCGACTTATTTGACAAACCAGCTGGTTCTGTGATTGTGATCTTAATTCCATCGATACCTGATATTTTCTTTGAAATAGTATCTAACCAGGATAACCATTTTTTCCAATCGCCGGAATGATCACGTTTTACCCAATCTTCAACAGCCGCCATCATACCAATCATTTCTTCACGCCCAACTTTATTATCTCGTCCAGGACCATGGTGCGGCGAGCTTGCCTGCCATGCAGACATCAAAATAGATTTATCACCGAGCATGAGTCCGGCACACTGCGGACCACAAATTGCCTTTCCGCCACTATAGGCTACCAAGGTAGCACCTCTTTTAAAATGCACAGGAGGAATGGTCAGGTTTTGAGCTGCCACATCAATCAGAACAGGAATATTTTTGGGCTTTGCAATTGCAGAGATAGCTTCTAGTGAAAGTGGCTGTCCAGCTTCAGATTGCGAGCCTGCAGATAGATAGATCATTGCCGTTTTCGAATTGATTGCATTTTCAAGTTCTTCGGGGGTACTCACATGAACGATAGTTACACCTATATTTCGAATACCATGATCATAGGCATTGCGGGAATACCTCGGGATGATCACTTCGGTTTTATCAAAACCGCTGAGATCAGGAATGCGGATCAGCTTTTCAGGATTACCGCCCGTAACGCAAGCCGCAGTAATATGTTTAAGACCAGCGGCACATCCAGCAGAAACCATTCCCCATTCTGCACCGGTAAGGTCTGCTAGACGCTGTCCGATAGCATCTGCCAATTCATCATATTGCACAAAATTATGTGATGCAGCTTCCATAGCCTCACGCACAGCTGGCCGTTCAATTGAACCCCCAATAATTGTGTAAGTACCCATGCAATTAATAACGGGTTCTACACCAATTCTTCTGAAGATATTTGTATCAGCCATGAATGATGCTTCAGTCACAGGCAATATATTGACTGAATTAGCACTTGTGATGGGTGCCGCAACAACAGACTTTTGAGAAATAATACTCCCTGCTACTGGAAGCAAGGCTAAGCCTTTAATTACATTTCTGCGTTTCATATTGAATATATTTTAGATTTTTTGTTTTTTAATTAATTAGTTGTGGCCATATTTTTGGCGGATAGTCCGTTCAGATCCCAAATTATTTTTCCAGCCCTCACAGTTAGCTCTGCTTCAAACTTACGATCTCCGTTGATCTTATTATTCCCGGAGTCAACAAAGCCAAATTTCCCTGTGTTAACACTCAATACTGCAATATCTGCAACAGAGCCAACAGACAAATTTCCAAGGTCATCTCTTTTAATCGACTTGGCTGCATTCCAGCTACCGCGAGCAATAATGTCTGGTAAACCCATACCCATATTGAGATATTTTGACATCACGTTTAACATGGTTTTCATTCCTGAATTCATGCTTGTACGATGCTCATCCGTACCAAAAGAATTGGGGAAAAGCCCTTGCCGAAAGGCAGGAATAGCTTGATTAAACCAAAAGCCTCCACCTCCATGACCAATATCAAAGAGTATTCCCCGTTTCTGAGCTTCCTTTACAAAAGGTCTTACTTTACCCTGTTCATCAACAACTGTCATTCGTTCTGCAACATTTTCAAAGGCATGAGTCATAATATCACCAGGACGCATATGCTTTAGCTGATCTTCAAGTGAATATTTTGGCAAATGACACTCCACAAAAAGTGGAGTATTTGATAAGGTTGCTGCTTCAACTGCCCGATCAAAGGGAGTCCAGTTATCATCTGTTTCATAGCGGCCAATTCTTACACCAACCAAAATATCCGAATATTTTTTTACTGTTTCGGCAGTTTTCTGAGCATCCATACCACTGATATTTTCCTGTTCTTTATCTACAGAATATCCGGAGGCTGCAATACTTAGGAAAGCAAGAACACGGGTATTAGATCCATCAATGATTTTAGCTTTGAAATCAGGGAAGGTAAGCCAACCTGAAGTTCCCGCATCAACAACTGTAGTTATGCCAGCACGCGGTGCAAAGGCATCAGGCAGTTGGCTTGATGTTCCATCGGTAAATCCCGGTTTACTTCCGGCGTAAACATGTGTATGCATATTAATCAGGCCGGGCGAAACAATCAAACCACTTACATCCACCACTTTTTTTGCCTCAGTTGTAGGTATGCCAGAGGCCACTTTGAATATTTTACCATCTTTTACAGCAACATCTAACTTGGCATCGATCTTATTTTTGGCATCAATAACACGCCCTCCTTTTAATAAAAGATCGATTTCTTGAGCATGTATATTATTGGAAATGCCAAAAAGGATCAATAGAAATAGGATAACAGCATTTGTTCTAAAATCGCGCATCATAGCATACAGCAATACTGTCGCATTTATTTTATTCCTCTTTAGCATTTCCATAGCATTAATTATTAATGACTTGTTCTAATTCAATTGTAATTTACTTTACTGCATCCCACTGTGGTCCACTAAGACCATTTAGGTCCCATGCAACTTTTCCTGCACGAAGCGTAAGTTCAGCCTCCAGTTTCTTGGTTCCATTTAATACAGAACCCCGGGCATCCAAATACCCGAATTTACCCTCACGAATATTGAATACTGAAACATCCGCCTCAGCGCCAACACTTAGATGACCTAAATCTGTATGTTGTATCACATTGGCAGGATTCCAGGTTGAACGTACTATTACATCCTGAATAGACATACCCATATTTAAAAACTTAGACATCACATTAGCCATATCCTTCATTCCAGCATTTCTACTGTTTCTATATAAATCGGTACTGATTGTATTGGGATAGAATCCCTGCTTAAATGCATTGATTGCTGTAGCCCACACAAAAGCTCCTCCACCATGGCCTACATCAAAGATCCTCCCTTGTTTTTGCGCTTCAAAAATGAACGGTTTTACTTTATTATTCGCATCCACAATTGGCTCGCGTCCACCAGGGGTTAAATTAGTTGCTGCGTTTCCTGAAAAAGTATGTGTAAAAATATCACCTGGTCGGAAATGTTTCATAAACAGTTCTTCAATAGATAATTTAGGAGTACTTGAGCCAAAGTCTACAATAATTGGCTTATTTGTTTTCCTTCCTGCGGCAATAGCACGATCAACAGGAGTAAAATCATGCCCCTGATAATGATGAGCTTTTATTCCAACAATTATATCCGGATACTCATTCATGATAAAAGCAGTAGTTACCGGATTCATATCTGTAGTATCTTGTGCATGAACAGTTCCAACCATACCATAACCTGCAATACTTATAAAGGCAAGTACGCGGGTTTGAGAATGATCTATCGTTTGTTTTTTAAACTCCGGAAAGTTTCTCCATCCTGACGAACCGGCATCTACCACGGTAGTTACTCCTGAGCGAAAGGTGAAATCATCGGGTGCAACGCTACCGAAACCATTTGAAATTTCAAAGCCTTTGTATCCAGGATCTTCAGCACCGGCAAAAACATGCACATGCATATCAATAAAACCAGGTGAGACATACAATCCTGTTGCATTAACCGTTTTCTTGGAAGTATTAGCAGGAATATTTGAAGCAACCCGAAATATCTTACCATCCTTAATTGCAACGTCCATTATTCCATCAATCTTATTTTTTGGATCAATAACGTGTCCACCTTTGATAAGCATATCAATCTCCTGAGCCTGAAGATTTGCTTGAGAAATGAGACAAGCAGCAAAAAATAACATATAAAAATGCGCCCTGATTGTTTTTAGAAGTTTGTTGTTCATTGTGTATGGTTTTTAATAGTTAAAATTCAATTTAGGTATTTTTTTATTAACTGGAAAGTGGTGCTCCTGAAGGAACAAAAACTGGCTTCTTTGATGCTGGTTTATTATTTTTTGTAGCGATGAACTTTGCACTTCGGTACTCTCCCATAAATAAATTACCTGAAAGCTTATCTCCTGACAACGTACCGGTGAAGGTATAAATTATAGAATCTCCTATCAAACGTACAGAACTCTGTAATTTCACCGTATCGCCTTCAATAGAACCGGCCAAGTCATTCACTGCAAATCCACCCTGATGTGTTCCCTTGATCCAGTTTCCATCCTGCTCAATAAATAACTTGTGTTTATCCTCGCTATTATAAAACTTCACATTCACATCCCAGGTACCTGAAATATTTGCCGCAGGAGCTTTTAATTCTTTGGTTATAGGATTTCTTTTTGCGGTTAATACTTCAAAAATTCGATTAGCAGCGATTTTTTCTTCGCCTGCCTGCATTCCAATGGTGGTAACAGCAATTCCATTAATATTAGAATCTTTACCGCGACCTCCTCCACTGGCAACTGCAATTCTTGGCTTATTTTTACCAAGCTCATCGGCCATTTCGGCTCCCGTAATATTTAATACATCCGCATCCCAAGTTATAACAACCTCAGGAGACACATTTGATAGTCCTGATAGGGTAGACGGCACGTGTACCATAGTTTTCACGCTTTTTATTTCGGAAACTTTCTTGATAATATGATCTAGATAGGAATACCACTGCTTATGTACAGCCTCATGATCCATTTCCTTCCATGTTTTTACTGCGGCAACCATACCAAACATTTCATCGCGATCCACTTTATTATCTCGACAAGGCCCATGATGAGGAGCACTAGCCTGCCATGCAGCCATTAAAATATCTTTTTGTCCTAAAATCAATCCGCATGATTGCGGTCCACAGATTGCCTTACCACCACTATAAGCAACAATGCTTGCTCCGCGCTTTAAATGTACGGGAGGGAATGTAAGTACTTCATTGGCCGCATCAAACAAGACAGGAATATTTTTTGCTTTAGCAATTGCCGAAATATTCTCTAATGACATTGGGGCTCCAGTCCAGGTGTTATCGCCATTAACCATATAAATCAGGGCTGTTTTAGGATTAATTGCATTCTTTAATTCTTCAAGAGTAGATACATTAACCATCGTTACTCCAATATTCCGAATAGAATGATCATATGCATTTCGAGAGGTTATAGGCACGATTACCTCTGTTTTTTTAAGCCCTTCCAGATGAGGAATACGAACCAATTTTTCAGGGTCGCCACCTGAAACAACTGCTGCAGTTACCAACTTTAGGCCAGCTGCACATCCGGCCGAAACCACACCCCACTCAGCACCGGTAAGATCTGCCAGAGACTGGCCAATTCCATCAGCCACCTCATCCATCTGCGCAAAATTATGGGAAGCCGCTTCCATGGCCGCCTTAGTCTGAGGACGTTTTAAGGATCCACCAATAATGGTGAAAATACCTCTGCAATTGATAATGGGTTCTATTCCATGTGTCCTGTAGATATTATTTTTATCTAGAAATGATTCTAATGTAACCTCTACCGGCCCCAGAGGATTGAATGGTGCTTTAGCAGATCCAGCAACAGGAGATGCAAATATTGAATTTAGGGGAATTGCGGTTCCCGCCAGCGGTAAAAGAGACAAAGTCTTAAGTACATTTCTACGTTTCATTTCTGTTTGTTTTAATAAATATTCTAATCAATTATTTATTGAAAATATGTTTTGAACCTTAAATCAAGATTCAAAAAAATGTGTTAATTTTTTTCTGTGACCTCACGAATTACCCTTAACCAATTTAGTCCCAATATTTTCCGAATCCGCTTTTCAGAATAGCCTAATTCCTGCATAGCCAAAGTCATTTGAGGATAATCACTTACATCCTTGATTTGCCTTGGCAGCGGCGGGCCGCCATCAAAATCAGAACCCAATGCAATATGATCATCGCCAACTAAACGTACACCATAGTCAATCACCTTAGCAAGCTGATCAACTCCCATCCAATACTCATCTGGTATTACTTCTTTATGAACAAATGGCAGATCTTTAGCTATCTGCCGATCAATCTCTTCAATGGCTAATATTTTGGCTTCCTTTGGCAATGATGTTTCAATTGCCTTTACTTTAGGCTTTGATGCCTGCCATGCAGCATACTTCGGATTGTTAAAACTACTTCCGAACTGAATACCCATAACACCCCCTTTGGCTGCAATTGCTGTTGCGCATTCATCTGAGATACATCTGGCATTATTTACAATTCCACGAAATCCTCCATGGGTATAAAGTACTGGATCCTGACTAGTTTCTACTGCCTGAAGAATGGCATCATCAGATGCATGTGCCACATTGATTAGTATTCCTAAACGATTCATTTCTTTTACAACCGCACGGCCGTGGTCATTCAAGCCTCCCCATAGTTTTTTACCATAGCAAGAATCAATAAACCCATTGGTTTCATTATGTGCCGTCAATTGAGCAGACCGGAGCCCTAGACGATAAAGTGCACGGAGTATATTCAGATCACCATCCAAATCAAAACCGCCTTCTAGGTCAAGAAAAGCAGCTATTTTTCCGCGTTTATTAATTTTTTCAATTTCTGAAGCAGTTCTGGCAAGTTCAATAATCTTATTGTTTTTCTCAATCTGAGCTAAAGCAAGTTCTACAACTCGAAACGTATTTTTTACTTCATGCCTTGATTCATAATAAGGCTCGGGAGTATAAACTGAGAAGAAAAATGCATCAAGGCCCCCTTGTATTGCTCTAGGCAAATCAACATGGCCATCCGAATAACGCTGGCCTATATCAAGGCCCTGCAATAGCTGCCGGCTCATCATATGGATATGACCATCCATTACGAATGCATTTGTATGTAAATTGGGATCTAATGAATATTTAGAACTAGACGAGGCTGAATACTCATTGTTCACAAGTAGGGTCTGCCCCCAATATTTTAAGGGTGATAAATCAATTAATGGTAAAAGCGATAAGCCTTTTAATACCTCTCTGCGTTTCAACTGTTTGCTTTTATTTGCCGGTGGAAAACCATAATCTTTAGAATTTGATTCAATTTCGGACAAATTTTAAGTCCATCAAAAGAATTTTTTAAAAAGATACCCTTAAATTAATGAACAAGATTGTGTTTACTAAATTTATTGATAAAAAAGGAAAATATCTTCAGTATTAACTTAGGATAGGCCAACGAATACCCAAATACCAAGTTTTATGACATCAACACAAAAAAATAAGTTTTTATTTAGGGATGCAATGAAAAAAATCAAAGCATCCCTATAATAAAATCAAAACTCGAAAGTAAATCTAGATCTACCAGTTCGGATTTTGCGTTAGCTTAGGATTTATATCCAATTCAAGCTGAGGAATCGGGAATAAAGCATGTTTTGCCTGATATCCAAGAGGCGCTAATACAGTTGCAGCTAGGCCCCAACGTTGTAAGTCCATAAACCGTTGAAATTCAAACATAAGTTCCACTCTTCTTTCTTTAACAATAGCATCAAACATCGTTTGTTTTGTTCCAGTATCAGTAGCGGTCAGTTTAGGCATCATTACGGATGGGCGCTGACGAACTCTATTAACAGCATCGCGGGCTTTATCAATTTGATTAAGCTCATTTGCCGCCTCAGCATACATCAGTAATACATCAGCAAATCGAATGATTGGATAATTGATTCCACTTCCATTCACGTACATGATCGGCCACATTCCTTTTTTAACTGCATAACCACTTGCTGACCATGTTGGGTTAAATACAGAGAGGGCTGCACTCACATTAGGAGCAAAAACATCTCCAGATTTAAATATTGTCATCTCTCTGCGTGGATCTCCTGGATCAAATGCATCATACGCTCTTTTTGTAGCAAGCGTTGAACCAGTTGCACCATTAACCGCGGGCAACATGGTTGCATTTTTATTATTGCTACCACTTCCGCCTATATCGGCATATTGCAGTTCAAAAATCGATTCTTTATTGTTCTCAAAACTACGATGCCATACTTCTTGGAAATTATCCATGAGGCTGTATGTATTAGATGCTATAACCAGGCTAAAATATTTTTCAGCATTGGTATAATCCTTATTATACAAATACACTTTACCTAAAAGAGCTTGTGCAGCACCTTTTGTAGCCCTACCTAAATTGCTTCCACTGTAAGAAACTGGCAAGCCAGCTTCGGCAGCTAATAGGTCGGCAATGATTACTTTATTAATATCAGCAACCGGAGTTTTGGCTATAAGTGCAGCATCCGTATTTGCTAAAGGCTCAGTAACTAAAGGCACGGCTCCAAAGAGATTGGTGAGTGTGAAATAGTTCAGTGCTCTCAGAAATTTAGCTTCACCAACATATTGATTCTTTAATGCATCAGCCATATTAATAGTTGGCACATTTTTAATTACTCCATTAGCCCTAATAACACCCTCATACAGCCCACTCCAACTAGTATGTATTTGAGTAAGAGCAGGGTAATAGGTAAAATTATTGTATTCTAAAGGAGTAGTATTTGAAAGTATCAGATCACCTGAAGGGACATCTTGTATCCTCATCACGTTTTCACTCCATGCAGTTTGAGCTGACACATATATTGCATTGACTCCTAATTGTGCACGTTCTGCAGAATTGTAAAACCCAACAACTGTAAGAGCATCAGGCGGAGATTTTTCGAGAAATTCTTTATCACAACCACTAAATAATATTAATATTATGAAGGTAGTTATAGCAAATTTTAACTTTTCCATTTTCTTTATTTTTAAAATTTCTTAATGAATAATTAGAATGACAAACCGGTGTAAATTATTCCTTAGAAGGTTAAATTAACTCCAAATGAATAGACACTTGGTATAGGACTTGATCCTGTATCTACACCAAAACCCAATGGGCTCATTGTATCGTCATTATAGCCTGCACCGCCCAGAGTATCCGCATTGTAATTAGGGTACTTTGTAAACGTAAGTAGATTCTGGCCGTTGAAATATACTCTTGCATTTCTTGCCCCTACTCTTTTAATCAAATTCTGCGGAAGAGTATAACCAATCTGGAAATTTTGCATTCTTAAGAAATCTGCATCCAAGACATAACGTGATTGTCCACGGTTGTTCTGATTGGTATCACCACGAACAGCCCTTGGTAAGGTATTAGATGTACCTGGCCCTTTCCAACGATTAAGCATTGTGGTTTTATTATTCCACTCACCTTGCGCCGTCTCTAAATAAACTCCCTGAGCATCATAAAGTTGCTTTCCTTGTGTTCCATAAAAGCTCATGTTCATGTCAAAGCCTTTATAGGAAGCATTACCAGAAAATCCATAATCAAAGTCTGGCCATGGATCGCCGATATTAGTCCTGTCATTTGCATCAATTTTTTTATCGCCGTTGACATCTCTGAATCTTACATCACCAGGCTTTGCTCCAGGCTGGCTAGCATGAGCATCAATCTCTGCTTGAGTCTGAAAAATACCATCTGATATATGACCATAGAACGTTGACATTGGCAATCCTGGCTTAGTAATAACGTTTGTACCTGAATAATAAACGTTATTAAGAAGATTAATGATACTGGTACCAGTTCCCAATGAAATAACTTTGTTTTTCACAGCAGCTGCATTGGCAGAAACAGAATATTGAAGTTTACCAACATCGCCTCTATAACTAAGCATGAATTCCATCCCTTTATTTTCCAGTTTAGCGGCATTTTGATAAGGGCCTGAATCACGACCAAATCCAGTAACAGTAGATATTGGCGTGCGAACAATTATACCATCAGTTTGTTTAACCCAATAATCTGCGGTAAATGATATTTTATTTTGAAGCAAACTAAGGTCAAAACCAATATTAGTTTGAGTAGTTCTTTCCCAACGCAAATCTGGATTTCCTAATGAATTTACAACAGCAGCAGGAGCTAAAACATCTGCACCAAGGAAATAACGCGAAGAAGTAGAAACTACCGTCTGATTAGCATAATTTCCAAAATCCTGATTACCTAATTGGCCCCAGCTTGTTCTAAGTTTTAATCCACTGATTAATTTTGAATCCTTTAGGAAATTTTCCTGATCCAAATTCCAACCAAAGGCCAAAGATGGGAAGTTACCATACCTATTAGTTTCACCAAATCTGGAAGAACCATCACGTCGTATAGTGGCAGTCACCAAATATTTGTCAAATAAAGTAACGTTAGCTCTTCCTAAGTAGGAGCGCAATGCATTTTCTGCCTGGTTACCATTTACGGTAAAGGATCCAGTACCTGCGCTTAAAGCTTGTATATCATTGCTTGGGAAATCTCTTTTAGTACCCGAAAGGAAATTACTCATGAAATTTTGCTGAGTATAACCTGCCAATAAATTAACGCGGTAGTTTTTTGCGATTACTTTATTGTAGGAAAGGGTATTTTCAATCAGGTATTCATAAGATTCTGATAAACTTTCAGACAATGACCTCGAGGTACTACCTCTGTTATTCATCTGAAACATAGGAACATAATTCTTGAACCTGTTAGTTCCATAGTTAAGACCGGCATTAACCTTAAACTCCAAATCAGGTAAGATTTTATAGGATGCGTATGCAGTTCCTATCATTTTATTATCCCAGGTGTATGCACGGTTCATATCGCGTCGGCCTAAAATATTATCCCGATTATTTACCCCAGTAACTGCAGGCTGTGGGCCTGCATATCCACTGTCATTTGTAGGGTCATAAACTTTCATCGTTGGTGCAGCACCCATCATATAGGCCAAATCAAGGTTATTACCAAAATTAAGGTTCAATCCTTGATCCCTACTAGCAATTAAAGTTTGTCCAACAGTTAATTTACCAATTTTAAATTCTGTTTTCACTCTGGAATAATAGCGTTTAAACGTACGAAACGCCATTACGCCTTCCTGATCAAAAACACCACCTGAAACAGCATATTTTGCATTTGGATTTCCTCCTATAATAGAAATGGAGTGATCCTGAATAGGTGCAGGGTTGATTGCTTCATCTTGCCAATCAGTACTGTTCGCAAGATTAGCGGGATCATTCATTGCCGGTTGTAATGGATAGAAATTTCCATTTACATGTGCTTCATTGATCACATCAGCCATCTGCTGCGAATTCATCAAAGGAATGAATTTATTGAATGACTGAATACCGTAATAAGAATTGAAACTAACCTGAGGCGTTTGACTACCACCGCTTTTAGTAGTCAGGATAATCACTCCATTTGCTGATCTTGAACCATAAATTGCAGCGGCAGATCCATCTTTTAAAACAGTTGTTGATTCAATATCATTCGGATTTATATTGTTAATATCAGCAGAACTCATTGGCATTCCATCAACTACATAGAGTGGACCAGAACTTCCAAATGTATTCAAACCACGTATTCTTACGTTTACTCCTTCTCCCGGATCACCTGAGGTACTTGTAAAAGTAACACCTGCAACTTTACCCTGAAGGGCTTGGTTAATGTTAGAAAAGGCCTGATCTTTGATATCTTTTGCAGTTACTGAAACGATTGATCCAGTTAAGTCGCTTTTCTTTTGGGTTCCATAACCTACAACCACTATCTCTTGCAACGACTCCGCATTTTGTACCAATTGAACATCCATACTTGTACGACCAGATATAGAAACCTCTTTAGTTGTATATCCTATGTAGGTGAAGACTAGAACTGATGAGCCATCAGGAACGTTAATGGAATAACGACCATTAACGTCAGTACTTACACCTATTGTAGTGCCTTTTACTTTGACACTTACACCGATCAGCCCATCACCTTTTGAATCAGTTACCAGTCCTTTTATTTCGGATGGAAGCGCCTTTTCGGTTAGATTTTTAATGTCAATAAGTGCATCAGGAGCAAAAGAACTTGATTTCTGCTGAACGATGATCGTATTATTACTTATTGCATAAGTAAGTGCTTGATTAGAAAAAGATTTTTCAAGGACATCTATGAGATGTGCATTGTTAAAATTGATACTTACTGGTTTAGCTTCATTGATCAATGGTGTAATATACACCAGATCATAGCCCGTTTGGTTGCTAATCTCCTTTAGTACAATTTCAAGTTTAGTGTTTCTAAACTTCAGACTGACTGTTTGAGAAAATGATTCAGCACTGCTTACTTGAAGGAATACTGTTATCAATAAAACAAAAATTAGTTTTATCATCAACAATGGCTTTATTATGTAGTTAGAGGGCCTACATAAGGTTAATGAATGTAATTTCATATATTTGCGTGTTTGGATTTAGTTAATACTTGTGTACTACAATTAAATTGGCAATCCAAAATTGACCAGGAGCGTTGCAACCGCTCTTGGTTTTTTAAGATTACCGTATTATCGATTTTGTTTGCTTCATCGCATAACGGTGATCCTCCTTCCTTCTACTTTGAAATGAATAGCATTAGTTAATTGAAGAACATCCAGAACTTCTGAAATATCTTTTGATCTTGATATATTTCCTCCAAAGCCAACTTCAGGAATATTCCCACTATAGCTGACCTCAACATTATACCAGCGAGATATTTTTCGCATAATACTTTTGATATCTTCATTTTTAAACACAAAATACCCATCCTTCCAGGCTACAACTTCTTCAGTATCTGCTTCAACCACTGCTGAAACTAATTCCTTTGGCTGAAACTGTTGTCCCGGACTTAATAACACTACCTTATCTTTATATATAATTTTGACTGAGCCTTCAATCAAAGTAGTTTTTATAGGCCCTTCATCCGAATATGAATTTATATTGAACTGGGTTCCCAAAACCTCTACGATCTGATCTTTTGTAATCACTCTGAAAGGTTTACTCTTATTTTTGGAAACATCAAAATATGCTTCACCAATCAACTCGACTTCACGCGTATCCCCATTAAAAAGAGCAGAAAATCGTAACGAAGATGAAGAATTAAGCCAAACCTTACTTCCATCAGGCAGGTTTACCTGATATTTACCTCCAATTGGCGTTTCAATCTTATTATAGAGAATATTTTCTTCAGCATGAGTAACACTATTTGCAGAATTTGAGAAAGAATAAAGTAATTCACCATCCGATGTTTTTTGAATACTGACACCTGCCTGGTTAGCAAGAATTCCATTCTTTGCATCTTCTAAAATAATTTTAGTACCATCAGAAAGTGTTAAAATTGCCTTATCATCACCAGGTGTAATGATAGCTTCTTTAGGCTCAACAACTTGCATTGCTATTTTATCATCTACAGTTCTATTCTTATAAAAGTATAAACCGGTTGTAATCAAAATTAATATACTTGCTGCAATACCCAGTTGATACCACAAACGCGGAGCGAATGATGAGACAATTTCTATTTTATCCTGAATTTCACTATCAAAATGATTATTTCTAATTATGTTTTGAAAAAGCAGCTCCTTATCCTCACTATTAAGAGGATTGAACTTTTTGGAATTTTTAAAAACAGTATCGATTGCGATATTTAATTCTTCATCCTCCGAATTTGCACGGATATAATCAAACAATAGGTCGTATTCCTCTTTGCTGATCCCACCATCAACAAAAAGCTCTAAAAGTTCTATCAACTTATTTTGATTCATAAATGCATTAATCGTGACTCATCGAATTATAGCTTATACACCTGAAAATGAAAAGAGGACTAGTCTGTCTTCAATTATTTTTTCAAAAACAACAGTCGACAGCTAAAACTCTAGAAGAAGAAAATAGAAAATGCCTTATTTAATTGGGTACGGAGCGTTTTAAGTGCTGCTACTAAATGATTCTTAACTGTATTTCTTGATATATTCAATTCATCAGCAATTTCATCATAGCTTAACTCCTGATGTCTGCTCATTCTAAATATCAATTGTTGCTGTTTTGGCATTTTGGATAATACCTGCTCAGTAAATCGGGAAAGATCCTCCAAAAAAACTTCCTCTTCGGTCTCATTACTGACCTTTTTAACATTAAGCCACATTTTATCCATTGCACACTGCGATGTTGCAACATGACGCAAAACGTTAAGAGTAAGTCTGCGGGTGATGGTGTATAAGTAGGGTGCGATTGGATATTGATTATCAAGCTTAGCCCGGTTTATCCAAAGGTTTAAAAAAACTTCCTGAACAACCTCCTGACAAGGTTCCTTTTCTTTTAGAAAACGATAACTGAAAGCGTATAATTTACTGGAATACAAGTCAAAAACAATTCGAAATGCTGATTCATCACCTTCCTTAATCCGGGAGATAAGCTCAAAATCACAAATCTGTTTTTTCTTTTGCATGTGCAATTCAGTTTACATTATAAATATAATGTAAATTTTATGTAATAATTGTAATAATCCTATTGCCTTTTATAAAAATAGAACAAAGTAAAAATTTCATAATAATTTATTGATTAGCGTATTACAAAAAATAGTTTGCGCGAAAACTAATATTGAGATAGAAAAATTTATTAAAGGTTCGCCGTTCAAAGAAGAAATTGGAAAGGTTTAAATTGTGGAATATTACAGCATTTTTAAGAATGGCTGATCGTACTAAAAAAGGAATGGGAGAGTCAGACAATTTTGAATCCTATGACTTTGGAACTGTATGGTACAAAAAAACCCGGCGAAATTCACCGGGCTATAGTATGAGTAGATCAAAAAACTAGATCAATTTTTTAGCCATTAGGTATTCGGCTATTTGAACAGCATTGGTTGCTGCTCCTTTTCGAAGATTATCGGCAACAATCCAAAGATTTAAGGTTTTATCCTGAGATTCATCTCTTCTTATTCTTCCAACAAGAACCTCATCTTTTTCATGAGCATCCATTGGCATTGGGTACTTTAAATTTGCTGGATCATCCACAACGAGTATACCTTCTTCCTTTTCCAGAATTGCACGTACCTCATTTAGATCAAAATCCTTTTCAAATTCAATATTAACTGATTCAGAATGCCCACCCATAACTGGGATACGAACAGTTGTTGCAGTTACGCGAATAGAATCATCTCCCATGATCTTTTTTGTTTCAAGAATCATTTTCATCTCTTCCTTGGTATATCCATTGTCTTGAAATACATCGATCTGAGGAATTACATTCAGGTCAATCGGATAGGCATATGCCATTGGTCCGACAATCCCTTTACGCTCATTCATCATTTGGTCTACGGCTTTAACACCAGTGCCCGTAACAGACTGATAGGTTGAAACTACAACACGTTTAATTTTATATTTATCATGCAGTGGTTTCAAAACCACCACCATTTGTATCGTTGAACAATTCGGATTGGCAATAATCTTATCCTGAGCGGTAAGTTCATTGGCATTCACTTCTGGCACGATTAATTTCTTATCTGGATCCATCCGCCAGGCAGATGAATTATCAATTACTGTTGTACCTACGGCAGCAAAGCGGGGTGCGCTTTCTAGGGAGGTTCCTCCACCAGCAGAGAATAATGCTACATCTGGCTTCATAGCAATGGCATCATCCATGGTCACAACAGTATACTTTTTACCCTTGAATTCAATCTGTTTACCTGCGCTATTTGCTGAAGCAACCGGGATCAATTCACTAAGGGGGAAATTGCGCTCTGCTAAAACTTTTAACATCACCGAACCTACAAGGCCGGTAGCGCCTACTACTGCAACTTTCATTTTTTTTGTTTTTTAAAAAATTTGAACATTTATTATTATCAAGGCAAATATGGGAAATTGTTTGGTCATTTAATTGGTTTAACCTGCCTCTTGAGCAAATTTTTGATCTAAATCTTGCATTCTATTGATAATAGAACCGTTTACTATATAAATCTTACCGTAAACTCATTGCTTTTAAATGTTATAGACCAAAATCTTAATTTAATTCTGCTTTTATAGGTAGAAATGAGAAAGATTTTAATAATAGTACTTCTTTTATATAGCTATGTAGTGCGTGCACAGCTTAATGATGATTTTAGCGATGGTAATTTTTTATTGAATCCAGTGTGGACTACCGGAAATAACGGCACTGATTTTATTGTTCTAGCGAATAGACTCAGGTCCAATTCCAGTCTGAGCTCGGGTAGCTTTTTTATCAGTACCCCTAATACGCTTGCATTAAATTCCAAATGGGAGTTCTGGATCAATCTTCAGTTTAATACATCAGGATCAAACTTTGTAGACATTTATTTAATATCAGACCAAGCAGATCTTAAAAGTAGTTTGATCAATGGATATTTTATTCGGATTGGAAATACCGATGATGAAATCTGCCTGTATAAACGATCTGGCTTAAACAGTACCAGCATCAAGCTAATTGATGGAATAAACGGAACAACAAATACAAGCAATAACACGATCAGAGTTCGGGTTACCAGAAATAATGACGGACTTTTTAGTCTTGAACGGGATTTAACTGGAACGAATAATTCCTTTGTTACAGAGGGAACATCCAGAGATATTAGCTTTACAAATTCCTCTTTTTTCGGTATTTTTATTCAACAATCCACATCCAGTTTTTTTCAAAAACATTTTTTCGATGATTTCAAAATCGAGCCCATAATTTTAGATACGAGTCCGCCCGAATTAAAGGGAGTTTCAGTGATAGACTCAAATACCTTAGAAGTAACCTTTAATGAGGCCATGGATAGTATTGGGGTTAAAAATCCTGCAAAATTTAGTTTAACTAATTTCACAGGACAAATAAATAATATCCAAACAAGCTCCGATCCGGCAAAATTCAAGATCAAATTGAATTCTGAATTAAAAACAGGCCAGTATAATCTCACTATAGTGAATGTTAAGGATAAAAATGGAAATTTAATTCAAAATAAAAATCAGGCATCATTCAATTATATTAAACCATATAAGTCTAAATTCAGAGATATCATTATCAATGAAATATTTGCTGATCCGGCACCGCAAATCGATCTGCCATCGGTTGAATACATTGAACTTTTAAATTCCAGTAATGAAACCATATCGCTTTATAATTGGAAGTTAAGCGACCTCTCGAGTTCAGGTTCTTTTGGGAATATTAGCATTTCTCCCAACTCCTATTTAATACTTTGCGCTAAGGCAGACACCGCTGAATTTAAGAAATTCGGAAACGTTTTGGGCCTTTCCTCCTGGCCATCACTGAACAACAGCGGGGATATGATATCTATCAAGGATCATTTAAATACTTTGGTAGATTCTATTTCCTATACAGATAGTTGGCACCGTGAACCGTTGAAAAAACTGGGAGGATGGAGTCTCGAACGCGTGAGTCCCACCTCCATTTGCGAAGGGATTTTTAATTGGATAAGTTCTAATGATGCTTCGGGCGGCACTCCAGGCAAGCAAAATTCTGTATTCATAGCCAATTTTGATCAAAAACCCTTAAAAGCGGATAGTTTGAATCGTTTATCCGATACTACCCTTTTAGTATATTTTAACAAACCTTTAAATAATAGCGCTTTGACAACGGATAATTTTTTATTAGCTCCCATTTCAAGTCAGATTAAAGAAATTAAAAGCAGTGGAGACTTTAAACAGGTTTTGGTCAAGTTCAGCGAAAAATTCAAAGCAGGCGCAT
Source organism: Sphingobacteriaceae bacterium (assembly GCA_947479815.1). GTDB lineage: Bacteria > Bacteroidota > Bacteroidia > Sphingobacteriales > Sphingobacteriaceae > Daejeonella. The sequence continues at coordinate 20,393 of CANKAT010000016.1, read as the reverse complement.
CGTATCAATTGATGATTAACGGAATAAAAGACTGCAGCGGAAATACTTTTAGCAGTTCTTCTCCATTCAGTTTTAATATTCCTGCGCTTCCTACTCTCCCACCACCACCTCCTCCTCTACCGGCAAGGCTAGATACCGCAAAGGTATTCATCACAGAACTATTTGCCGATCCCTCACCTGAAGTTGGTCTACCACTGGCTGAATTTATTGAATTGTTTAATCCCGGAACAGACACAGTTGATCTGGAAGGATGGAATATTAACGATACACAAACCAAAGGAATCTTAAAAAAATACCTGCTGCCTCCAAATCAATATCTGATTATTTGCCCAGCTGCTGATACCCTTCAATACAAAAGCTTTGGAAAAACATTGGGTATTTCTCCTTGGCCTTCATTGAACAATAGCTCAGATCAGATCGTTTTAAAAAGTTTCAAAAGCAGGATGGTAGACTCGGTGAATTATTCAGAAAAATGGTACAAGGACCCAAAAAAGCAAACTGGCGGATGGACATTGGAAAAAATAGATGTCGTTAAAAACGATTGTAATGGATTTTATAACTGGGGATCCTCAACGGATGAAACAGGCGGAACGCCAGGTAGGAAGAACAGTTTAGATTATCCCAGATTTTCAGAATTGGAATTCAAGATCGATTCTTTACATATCTTTTCAGAAAGCAGTATTGACGTGTATTTCAACCAAATTCCTGATACCAGCTATTTAAAAGCTTCAAATTTCAGTATCAGAAATGGAAATGAGCAAGCATTCAAAATAAACATAGATGCTTCCTATAAACGTATCAAGTTAACCTTTAAACAAAAGTTCAGCGAAGGTGAAAAATATATTCTAAAAGCCGATTCACTCTTCAGCTGTTCAGGAAAACCCATTAATGTAACTAACAAAAATTCAACTTTCGGGATCGCTATGGTACCAGAAATAGAATATCCAATCTTAATCAATGAAATCTTTGCAGATCCTTTTCCAGTAATTGGACTACCAGAGGCAGAATTCATCGAATTATTTAACCCTACAGAAAATACTGTAAAGCTCAAGGGGCTATCGTATGGGAAAAATTACACGTTTCTATCCGGTGAAATTGCCCCTGGATCATACCTGATAATATGCTCAGAAAAAGACACCCTGGAATTCAAAACTTATGGAAAGGCAATGGGTATACCGGGTTGGTCAAGCTTGAATAATCAATCAGATACCATTGAATTGAGAAATAATAAAGGACGTATAATTCAGCAGATCAATTATATTCCAACATGGTTCAGAGATGCAGAAAAAAGAAAAGGCGGATATTCCCTTGAATTAATAAATCCTAATTCCATTTGCCCCAACTTTCAGAATTGGAACAGCAGCAAGGATACTACCGGTGGAACACCAGGAAGGAGGAATTCGGTTTATCGGCAAAATTCGTCAAGTGATGCTTTAAAATTAATAGAATTTGAAATCCTGGATAGCATCAGTATTGTATTAAGTTTCAATAAATCAATCGATAGCCTGAAGGCTTCTATTCCAGTAAATTTTCAGCTGAATAATGGAGTAGGAAATCCTGAATATGCTATACCCCAAGAGCCAAATTTCGACAAGGTAATACTGAAATATAAGGCCCCCTTAACACGAGGTCAAACCTACCGAATTACCGTTTCCAATATTGGAGATTGCGATAATATTGGGATCACAACAGCATTCAACTCTGCAGAAGTTCAACTAACTCCAAAAATTGAAAAGAATGATGTGTTACTTTCAGAAATTCTGTTTAATCCTAGGCCAGGCGGTTCAGATTTTGTTGAGATTTATAATAACACCAGCCATTCAATTGATCTTAAAGATTTGTCAATTGCACGAATCAATTTGGATACTGTCAACTCCATTCGACAGATCAGCAGAAAACAATTCATTTTAGAGCCAGGCAATTATTTAGCCTTGAGTTCCAATCTAGATAATATCAAGCAAGAATACCTAGTAAAAAATCAAGGTGCTCTATATAAAATAAGCTCATTGCCAGGTTTTAATGATGATGCGGGTATTGCAGTGCTGATAAGTAGTGGAAAAATGATCGACCAATTGAGTTATAATGAAAAGATGCACTTCCCCCTGATCAAAACTACAGAAGGCGTATCTCTGGAACGCAGTAAGCTACACAAACCAGCCAGCGAAGCTGGAAATTTAAGATCGGCCACTTCGGCATCGGGAGGTGCCACCCCTGGATATCAAAATTCTCAACTATCGGATGTGATAGATACAAATGAAGATTTTAGTATCGTAACAAAAACATTTTCGCCAGACAATGATGGATTTGAAGATGTGTTTGAAGTGAAATACAAGTTGGCTGCTGCTGGAGAAATTGCAACTGTTTCTATCTATAATGATCAAGGTGTTCTGATAAAGAAGCTTTTAAATAATTTCACCCTCAATGCTGAAGGCACATTTATTTGGGATGGCTTAAACGAGCAAAACCAGCTTGCCACTGTTGGAATATACCTGGTAAATGCAGAAATATTTAATCTGGCAGGACAAATAAAAAGGTATAAAAAAAGCTTTGCCTTAGTTTCAAAGTTCAATTAAATAAGCTGGACGAACCATTAAATTCCAATGCCCTCCATAAATTTTTTAACTTTGAGCAAAACCAATTAGAATGCTTGAAAAAATTGTAGTTATTGGCTCCAATGGACAAATAGGAACAGAATTAGTAACCGAATTAAGAAAAAACTATGGCGATGGGAATGTCATAGCATGCGATATTCGGCGTCCGGACTATGACATTAAAAATGCCGGTCCTTTTGAGTTTATCAATGTACTAGATAAAGATATTCTCAATCAACTTTTCCGAAAATACAAGCCTACACAGGTTTACCTTTTGGCTGCACTACTCTCGGCAACGGGTGAACAGAATCCCAAATTAGCCTGGGATTTGAACATGAATGGATTGTTGAATGTGTTAGAACTTGCCTTAGAGTATAAAACCGCTCGGCTTTACTGGCCCAGTTCAATTGCGGTCTTTGGACCAAATTCACCAAAAGATAAAACGCCTCAGTATTGTATCATGGACCCTAATACGGTTTATGGTATCAGTAAACTGGCGGGTGAGCGCTGGTGTGAATATTATTTCGAGCGCTATGGACTCGATATACGCAGCATCAGATATCCAGGATTGATCAGCTGGAAGGCAGCACCCGGAGGGGGAACTACTGATTATGCCATCCATATATTTCATGATGCATTGAAAAAAGGCAGTTATCAAAGCTTTCTTTCTGCAGATACAGAACTCCCCATGATGTATATGGATGATGCAATTCGCGGAACCATAGAATTAATGGATGCTCCAAAAGAAAAAATAAATGTTCGTTCATCCTATAATTTAACAGGGATGAGCTTTACGCCTGAGGTGTTGGCTGAAGAAATACGGAAGCATATTCCCAGCTTTAAATTAGGCTATACAGAATACGATCAAAGACAGGCAATTGCAGCAGGCTGGCCTAAATCCATTAATGATAATCAGGCACAGTCTGACTGGAATTGGAGACCTGAATTCAATCTATCGAAAATGACAGCAGATATGCTTAACAATTTAAGAAAATAATGCCATAAATTACTCCTTGAAAAAACCATTGAAAATTTAAAACCCTCAATGCCAAAAAATCGGAAAAATAGCTGCAGATTCGGCAGAAATAAATAAAAAATAAGAAATTCATTTTTAGAAATAAATTAGAAAATAGTACAGTAATGGGAAGAGCATTCGAGTTCCGTAAAGAAAGAAAATTCAAGCGCTGGGCAAAAATGGCGGTACAATTTACGCGCCTAGGTAAAGAAATTGTTATGGCCGTAAAGGATGGGGGATCAAACCCTGACGCCAACTCCAGACTTAGAACTGCCATGCAGAATGCAAAAGCAGTAAATATGCCAAAGCATACTGTTGAAGCAGCTATAAAAAGAGCCTCCAATAAAGATGAAAGTAATTATGAAGAAATTGTTTATGAAGGCTATGCCCCACATGGCATTGCAATCCTAATAGAAACTGCCACCGATAATACCAACCGGACAGTGGCGAATGTGCGCAGTTATTTCAATAAAACGAATGGCGCGCTAGGAAAAACTGGCTCATTAGACTTTATATTCAGCCGCAAATCTGTTTTCTGTTTTGATCCGGGCGACCTAGAAATAGATGAGCTAGAGCTCGAATTGATTGATGCAGGCCTTGAAGATCTGTATGTAGAAGTTGATGAAACCGGAAAAGATATTGGAGTAATACATACTTCATTTGAAGACTTTGGTCAAATGCAGAAAGCATTGGAAGAAAAGGGCATCCCGGTGATCAGTGCAAAACTTGAGCGCATAGCCCAATCAACTTCTGCGGTTACTGAAGAGCAGGCTGCAGATGTATTTAAGCTGATTGATAAACTCGAAGAAGACGATGATGTACAGGCTGTATACCATAATATGGCCGAATAGTAATAAAAAAAATGACCTTTGAAGAATTCCTAATTAAGAAAAAGATTGATCCTGTTCAGCTTAAAAACACTGAACAGGCATTATTTTCTGAATTCAACAGTCATTTCAATGAAATGGGTGAAAAAAGTTTCGACCACAGCAAGAAGTTCTGGTTCAATAAACTCCGACGTGCATACCTACTTAAGGAAGTTCCAAAAGCTGAACCCATTACACTATCAAATCCAATAAGCATATCTGAACTGCCCGTAAATACAACTACATCAATAGAAAGCGAAATTAAAAAGGAGCTTGTTGATGGTGAAATAACTACACCTAAACCAGCTTATAAGCCCAGATTTAAGGCAGCAATTCCAGTTTCAGAAGTACCGAAAGTTGAAACTAAAGAAGAACAAAACCAGCAACCTAAAACGGCTTATAAACCCAGATTTAAGGCAGCAATAATCACAAAAGATCCGGAACAGGAATAATTATTTTTTAAAAGAAAACAGCCAGGACAAGAATTCAGGCTCTGCAAATGCAGCATCCCAGCTGTTATGACCCGCTTCAGGATAAATACTGAACTTCACATTCCCTTGTAACCTTTTCAATTCATTCACCACAATTTCTGATTTTACAATTGGCACGGTCGTATCCTTACCTCCATGGAAAACCCATATTGGAACCTTTTTATATTTTTTTACATTTTCTACATGATCACCACCGCAAATAGCAAATGCAGAAGCAAAAGCTTTAGGCTTTCTTCTGAGCAGTTCAAAAGTTCCCATTGCCCCCATTGAAAGGCCTCCAACATAAAAACGATCATTATCTGTAAATTTCTCAGCCTTGAATTTTCCCAAAAGACCCATGAGTAAGTTCATTGCTTTTCCTGGTTTTCCTCCTTTTTGAAAGCTAAAACGTTCATTAATTTTCCCATCACCTTGCTTTACATTTGCCCAGTAATCGTTTTTTGGACATTGAGGAAAAATAACGATCGCCGGAAAATTCTTCCTGAGTTCCGGTTTTAAAAAAAGCTTGCTTCCATGCATCAGCTGCGCTTCATTATCATGGCCACGTTCACCTGCTCCATGTAAGAAAAATAAAACAGGATACTCCTTTGTAGAATCAAAATTTTCAGGAAGCAACATCCTATAATTAAGGGTATCCCCTTTTTTTATAAATTGTTCTTTGGTATACAGAGATTTATCCTGTGCGAACGATACCTGATGCATAAAAAATGCTAGAATGAAGAGTGATAGTAATTTTTTCATTGAATAAAATTTAAGGAAAAATGGTTTCCGCTTATGCTTTAACTGGTTTTAATTTCTCTTTATTGATGGGCTGCGGAACTTTAACATAGTATCCCGTACCATCATAAGCACGGATGCGCGGATGCGACTGACAGCTATCGGAGCAGGCTCCATCAAGCTTTTCGCCACAGGCATCACACTGAGTAAAATGCTCATTACATTCAGGGTTAGCACAATTGATCATTTTAGTTGTATGCGCTCCACAATTACGGCAGGTAGAAATCACAACCGGATTCACAGAATTAACATCAACTGCAACACGATTATCGAATACGTAACACTTGCCTTCAAAGTCTTCTCCCCCTGCTTCTTTACCATATTTAATGATACCCCCATGCAGTTGATAAACATTTTCAAAACCCTCATGTAGCAATAAAGCGGAGGCTTTTTCGCATTTTATTCCACCTGTGCAATAGGTGACGATCTTTTTGTTCTTATATTTTGCAAGCTCATTGATCTTTTCCGGAAAATCACGGAAGTTCTCCATGTCAAAAGTGATTGCATTTTTAAAACGACCAATAGAATGCTCGTAATTTGATCTGACATCGACAATGACGACATCTTCATCATCCTTCATTTTAACAAAATCTTCAGGCTCTAGGTGTATACCTGTCTTGGTCTCCGGATCAATAATGCCCGGATCTCTGAGCCCTGAATGAACGATCTCAGCCTTGTAGCGGCAATGCATTTTTATGAATGAAGGTTGATCTACATCATCGATCTTAAAATCGATCTTAGCAAAACGGGGATCCGCATGAAGGGTTTCCATATATACCTTACAAGATTCAGCATTCCCGGAAACGGTGCCGTTAAGCCCCTCATCAGCAACGATTATTCTCCCTACAAGATTTAAAGAATTACAAAATTGAAGATGGCTTGATGCAAATTGTTCTGCATCAGCAATTCTACTATAACAATAGTAGAGTAGTGTTTGGTATTTGATCATAATTCATTGATACTGTTGCAAACAGCGTTTAATGCGCTACAAAGATACGGCTAGCATTTAATTAATACAACTATTGCTAAAGCCTGAATTTTAGAGGTTAACCGCAATCCTAAAACCTTTATCTACTTTCTTACCATTGGCATCAGACATTCCATATAATACCCGCATGTTGAGAAATTGAAGTCCGAAATAAACTTCCGAATAATTATTAAGTGCAGGGGTGCTCAGGTAATTAAACCCTGCAATCTCACTTAATTTGAGCTTACGTAAAAGCGGCACTTTATTGGTTATAAAGCCTGAAAAATTATGTTCTATATGAGCATCAAAATACTGATCAGCAGTGCTGAAATTATAGTAATCCAGATAGAGAAAATTATTGACTGCAGGAGTATAGGCCAATGTTCTATTGCCTTTAAAATGCTTAAAATCAGTAAAATAAATGCTTTTAGCATTCAAAAACTTGCCTGCTCCAACCCAGAATGATGATTTCCCTAAAAGCCCGAGTTTAATATCAGATTTGGTGAGATCGAATGACACAAGATCATAATCCACATCAGAACCAAATATCCCACGGATACCTTTGGCATAATTTATTCCCAGTTGGGGATATTTTGAAGGCCTAAAAAATTTACCTGCTGGATACGTTGCATAGTCGTTACTGAAGGCATAAGTTGCTCTAAGCCCTAGCTTAAATGCCTGATTTCTAGGAAAAAGTGGAATATCTGCGCCAGGAAGTAATGGATTGTTGGAAGTAAATGCCCTACTGTGCCAATCTCTGATCGTATAATCTGAGCTATTCTGAAGGGATTGACGGCTTGACCAGGATGCAGTTAAACTTGTTTGAACACTGCCAAAAGGCTTTGAAACTGAGAAATTCAGAAATTTGCTTTCATAAAGTTTAAGCAAATTACGTTCGTAAAAAAGAGAGTTTAATGAGTTACCTGATTGAATAATAGTTGCATTGCTATTCAGATCTAAAACATCAGTTCCAATATTAAAACTAATTCTTGAACTTTCAAGAGGTAGGGTTCCAGAAAAGCTTCCGTGTAATTTTTCACTAGACCAACCATATCTCACTTTACCAGTAAGACTGAGAAATTTATTGGTGAGTGAATCGATCTGTTTTGAATAAGAGGCTTGATAATTTAAGCCAAAGCCTTCTACAGTATTATAAAAAACGGAATTAAGAAGTGAGCCAAAACGAAAATATGCCTTTTTAAATCGATTTCTTGGGTTGTATCCCGATCCAACCAGTAATCTGAGAGGCTTTATTTTATTACTGACTTTATCGAGTGAGTCGAGATAGGTTTTTGACTCCCGCTTGGCTGCCAAAACTTCTTTTTTTGTATAGTCAATTTGTTCTTCAACAGTGAGAGGGATGGGGCGCGCCTGCTTCCAATAGGTGGAATCCTTTTTATTGACCTCTCGAGTGATTTTTAAGACTTCTGTAAATTCTTTTTTCTTTAAACCCGCATTCAGATTATAATTTTTAAAGAGTGCGATGTAATATCCTGCAAACCTGAAACCAAGCAGTCCACCAGTAAAATCATACCTCACAGACGATGGCATCCAAACTTTTGAATTTACCGGAATAAATTCCTGGCGAATGTTCAGGGTATCCACAAAATTAATATTTGCCTCTTTGGTAATAAATAAATCTGCACTATGGATCCTCCAACTATCTTCAAGAATATAAATCAGCCCGCGAAAAACTGGGTCTGCATTACGCCTTGGAATAAGCTCGATCTTATTGACCATTTCACCATTCTCTATGCTTGTTCCGAGCAACCTGTATTTATAATAAAACAGGGCATTTTCTGCAATGGGTGAAATAAAAGGACGATTACTCAAGCCTTCCAGATCCAATTGATTTTCATAAAAATTTATCTTGATATCAGATGCCCGGTTAAAACTAAAAGAACGATTACTTCCTGAAACCTTAGAGGATATCATTTCTTCCTTCAGTTTATCTGGCTGTAGGAAGCTGATCTTCGATTCAGATTCCGATAAATAAAGAATTCCTTTTCTATTTGAATCCAAACCCATTTGCTTACCAATATCATCGATATTTCGACCCAGAAATTTTTTAGGAGCCGATAAAAGCTTCTGTAAACCCTTGATATAGACATCTGCTGTATATTGATCAGGTTCTGTAAGATGACGCTTTCGGGTACGAATTGCGTTTTTGATCACTTCATAGGCAGGATCTTCTGAAAAAGCATTCACCACCACGTCATTCAGCTCATAAATAGCCGGGGTTAAAACAATATCTAAGATTTGGGCAGCTCTTAAGTCAAGGTCTTTGCTCTCCTGTTTGAACCCGATGGCTTTAAAAATAAGTGTATGCTTGCCGGGAGATAATTTAAGCTGATACTCGCCCTCACTGTTTGCCGAAGTTCCACGGGTTGTACCTTTTTCATACACACTGGCAAATGGAACTGTTTGCCCCCCGGTATCCTTTATACTACCTTTTAATAGGATAGACTGAGAATTTGCGTGAATAGAAAAGATTAGAAACAGCAGACAAATGTAAAGTGATCTCATTTATTTTTTTTATAAAGATGAAGATTATCTGCCAAAAGTTGCACTGAACAGGAATAATTTCAAAGAGTTTACAGTTAGCTAATAGTTATTTAAATTAATTTTGAGCTTGGCTTTTGATCCATTTTTTAAAGGTAATTTAATGAGCACGCGCATGCTAGCTACGATTTAGGTTGCAATTCATAAAAATTTAGAACATAACATGGACTAGTTTATCAGGAAGTCTGTAGAATTTGTAATTTTACAGATTCTAATCAAGGATATTATGTATAAAACCCTTAAACCGGTATTGGAGAAAGAGCTAGAGGAGATTGAAAAAGCTGGGCTATACAAGCGTGAGCGCATTATTATCACTCCTCAGGGTGCTGAAATTAAGATTCAGGGCGGACAGGAAGTAATTAATTTTTGTGCGAACAATTACCTGGGTTTGGCATCACATCCAAGAGTGATTGAGGCTGCCAAAAAGACTATGGATTCTCATGGATTCGGCATGGCCTCTGTTAGGTTTATTTGCGGAACACAAGATATTCATAAAGAACTTGAAGAAAAGATTTCCAAATTCCTGGGAACTGAAGATACGATTCTGTATGCAGCCGCATTTGATGCTAATGGCGGTGTATTTGAGCCTTTATTTGATGACCAAGATGCAATAATCTCTGATTCATTGAACCATGCTTCCATCATTGACGGGGTACGACTTTGTAAGGCTCAGCGCTTTCGTTACCTTCATGATGATATGGCAGATCTGGAAGAAAAATTAAAAGAAACACAAAATTTACGTCATCGCATTATAGTTACAGATGGATCTTTCTCAATGGATGGAACCATTGCCCAGCTTGATAAAATCTGCAACCTGGCAGATAAATATCAGGCCTTAGTAATGATCGATGAATGTCATTCTTCAGGATTTTTAGGAAAAACCGGACGAGGAACTCATGAGCATCATCACGTTATGGGTAGAGTAGACCTAATCACAGGTACACTAGGCAAGGCATTAGGCGGTGCATCCGGAGGTTTTACATCAGGTCCAAAAGAAGTAATTAATATTCTTCGTCAGCGTTCAAGACCATACCTATTCTCAAATACCCTGGCACCTTCTATTGTAGGTGCTTCAATTGAAGTTTTAGACATGCTTAGCGAAAGCACAGAGCTTAGGGACAAGCTAGAAGAAAATACACTATATTTCCGTGAAAAAATGACTGACGCGGGATTTGACATTAAGCCGGGAACACATCCAATTGTGCCCATCATGCTTTATGACGCAAAACTAGCACAGGATTTTGCCGCTGACCTCTTACAGGAAGGAATCTACGTAATTGGATTTTACTTTCCGGTGGTGCCAAAAGGAAAAGCTAGAATAAGGGTGCAATTATCTGCATCACATACTAGAGAACAATTAGACAAGGCGATCTCCGCATTTACTAAAGTTGGAGTTAAACGTGGCGTAATAAAATAAATAAGAGATTAAAAAAGGGAGTTTTTAGCCCTAATATATCATGTATCATGCAGGAAAAAATTAATCAGTATACCGCAGAAATCAACTCCTTTCAGTCAAAAAATGCAGAGGAGTTGGAATCATTCAGAATTCGTTTTTTAGGAACCAAAGGAATTATTAAAGATCTGTTTGAAGAATTCAAAACGGTATCATCTGAAGATAAACGAACGTTTGGAAAGGTTTTGAATGAATTCAAGCAATTGGCAGAAGCAAAATACCAGACACTTAAAGATGGTTCTGAAACCGATGATAACAGTTCAAAATCAGAACAAGACCTTACATTACCGGGCGAAGGTTTTGAAATAGGTGCACGCCATCCTTTATCTCTGGTTAGAAAAGAGATCATTGAGATTTTCAAGAAGCTCGGTTTTAATGTTGCTGAAGGGCCTGAAGTTGAAGATGACTGGCATAATTTCTCGGCCTTAAACTTCCCGGAAGAGCATCCTGCAAGAGATATGCAAGACACCTTCTTCATCAAAAAAGGCGGAGAAAAAGGCGATATAGCCCTAAGAACGCATACCTCCTCTGTTCAGGTTCGTATGATGGAAGCAGGGAAACCTCCCTTCAGAGCCATAATGCCCGGAAGAGTGTACCGGAATGAGGCTATTTCTGCACGAGCGCATTGCTTTTTCCATCAAGTTGAAGGATTGTATATTGATGAAAATGTATCCTTTGCTGATCTGAAGCAAACACTTTTCTATTTTGTTCAGGAGTTATTTGGAGAGGGAACAAAAGTTCGATTCAGGCCAAGTTATTTTCCATTTACCGAACCTTCGGCCGAGATGGACATTTCCTGCTCCATCTGTAAAGGCGATGGATGCCAATTTTGTAAACATAGCGGATGGGTAGAAATATTGGGATGCGGAATGGTTGATCCAAATGTCCTCGAAAATACAAATATCGACAGTAAGAAATATACCGGTTATGCTTTCGGAATGGGAATAGAACGAATCACGAATCTAAAATACCAGATCAAAGACCTGAGACTATTTTCCGAAAATGATATTCGCTTTCTAAAACAATTCCAATCAGAAATGATCTGATGAAAATTAATCTGGTTTGTATATTCATTCTCAGCACTTTGATATCGTGTAGCAAAGATAATATAGACAGGATTCCTGATGTTTATGTAAGCTATAAAATTACCCTTCAGGAGTTTACTATCCGTAGTCAAAATGGCTTGTTACTAGTTAATAATCAAGCAAATACAGGAGTTGCAGGACTGATAATTTATCGCAGAGCAGATGGCGCTTACGTAGCTTATGATCGTTGTAGTTCTGTAGATCCGCAGAAGAAATGTGCCATAGTTCCTGACAATCCGAACCTCACTGCAACAGATCCATGCAGTGGTGCAAAGTTCTCCTTGTTTGATGGATCACCAGCCAAGGCCCCTGCACAGAGAGGACTAAAGGAATATAGAGTAATTATTACTAATTTTGACCTGACGGTAGTTAATTGAAATGGAAGTAGATAAGATCAAAGAAAGTATTAAAAAAGCTGCGCAAGACCTGTTTCGTAAATATGGCTATCATAAAACCAGTGTTAATGAAATAGCCAAGCGTGCTAAAATAGCTAAGGCTACCATTTATAAGTACTTTGAAAGTAAGGAACTCCTCTTGCAAGCCATCCTGATGGAATATATTCAGCATAGCGTACATGAAATCACTCATAACCCTACAGATGATTTGGATGAGGAAGCCTACTTGAGTATGATCATTCTTAAAACTAGCCGACTTTCTTACACGGTTTGCAATGAATTTATCGGATGGGAGTTTATCCGTGAATCAGCCAACTCGCAAGAATTTCTAAAAACTCTTTCAGACGATCTTGAAAATCTTTTAATAGAATCGTTCAATAAAACCCCACTATTTAAAGCAGATGATTACATCGCGCGACTGCGATTTTTGATCAAGGCAAGTAAAAGTATCGTTTTCTCATTCGCATTTACATCAGTAAGCGATTCGGATGTACGTAAAAATTTTATATCCTTCCAAAAAGAAATTCTACCCTACCTAGTAAAAGCTGCCGTAAAATAATTCCATGTCAACTAATTGTTAAACTATTATACCAATTTGGTTTTTGGTATGTATTATTGTATTTTGTGGAATTAGCAAAGAAAAAAATCATGAGTCGCGAAATTTCAGAATTATCCAATTTAATTGATGCGCTGTTTGAATTTTAACAATCAGTAGTATTTTAATAATTATTTGACCCAATCTTCATCAAAATCCTGCCCTATTTCAGGATAGGTCTTGGCTCAGCCCCAATATCTCACCCATTCCCCCCTTTTCTAACATAAAAATCTTTAATTTTGGCGCTCATGAAAAAAATTCCGGCCGACAAAAAATTTTTAAATAACATCCAAGTAATTGATATTGCCGAAGAAGGTAAAGGTGTAGGTAAATCAGATGATCTAGTAATCTTCATCGATAAAGCCGTTCCTGGAGATGTTGTAGATGTTGAACTCTTACGAAGAAAGAAGAAATTCTACGAAGGCAGAATTCAGAGCATAGTTAAACCATCTGAGCATAGAACTGAACCTTTTTGCACCCATTTTGGTGTTTGTGGCGGCTGTAAATGGCAGCATCTTAAGTATGATGCACAACTTCTGTTTAAGCAAAAAAGTGTGGTTGATGCATTGCAAAGATTGGCTAAAGTTGATACATCCGGAATTGAACCAATCCTGGGGTCCAAAGAAACAAGTTATTATAGAAATAAGCTGGAATATACCTTCTCAGACAAACGCTGGCTGACGGATGGTGACATGCGCAGTGATCAAGAGATGGAAATGAATGCCCTTGGGTATCATATTCCGGGACGATTTGATAAAATCCTAGACATTGAACATTGCTATCTACAGGCAGATCCTTCAAATAATATCAGAAATAAGGTAAGAGAATATGCATTAGCAAATAAAATCTCCTTTTATAACCTGAAAAATCATGAAGGCTCATTGAGGAATCTGATTATACGCACTTCGAGCACGGGCGAACTGATGGTGATCGTAGTATTTGCCTATGTTGAGCAAGAACAAATTACAGGTATGATGGAATTCATATCCAATGAATTTAAGAATCTTAAATCGCTACTTTATATCATTAATCAAAAGAAGAACGACACCATTTTTGATCAGGATATTCACGTTTTTGAAGGCGCTGATCACATATTTGAAAATATGAATGGGCTCAAATTCAAAATCGGTCCAAAATCATTTTATCAAACCAATTCAGAACAGGCATTTGAATTGTACAAAATCACCAAAGATTTTGCAGGCTTCAAGGGCGATGAACTGGTGTATGATCTGTATACCGGTGCGGGCACCATTGCCAACTTTATTGCAGGATCTGTTAAATCTGTGGTTGGAATTGAATACGTTCCTACGGCCATTGAAGATGCGAAGATCAATTCGGAGATCAATGCCATTAAAAATACCAGCTTCTTTGCTGGTGATATGAAGGATATATTAAATGCCGAGTTTATTCAAACCCATGGAAAGCCGGATGTAGTGATTACCGATCCTCCGCGCGCAGGAATGCATGCAGATGTAGTAAAACGCCTTCTTGAAATGGAAGCCGAAAAGATTGTATACGTAAGCTGCAATGCAGCAACACAGGCCCGTGACATCGCTTTAATGAAGGATAAATATGAAGTCAGCAGGATTCGTCCCGTTGATATGTTCCCACATACCCAACATGTTGAGAATGTGGTATTATTAACCCTGAATCTAAATCAGGCAAAAACAATAGAAACAGCCAATTAATTTATAAAAAGGCACTTTCAAACCATTGCCATGGAAATAAAAGATCTGTTAAACCCCGATGAAAATTCTGAGGGGAATAAAAAGGAAAAAGAAAGTCCGCTGAAAAGCCTCGAGCTCGATTTAAAATTCTACAACGAATCTATCAAAGAGGTTGCTATTGAAATCATGGTAGAGGGAATTTCAGAATACCCGATCTTCGTAGCACATCAGCATGAAGTAAAACTGGGTGAACCAATTCTAGATAGAAACGAACTGAACACTGGCTGGAGCATTCATGCATCTACAGTAGAAGAGTTTGTAGAAAAGGGTTTGATACAAGCCGATAAAAAAGACAGGTTCATAAAACAATATAAAGATCCTTATGGTTTTATGTGTGTTTTCGTAATCGTTCCAGAGGGCGCTAATTTTGTATTTTTCCCCTATCAATAAATTCAGCGAATACTCTCTTAAATTATTTAATGCACAGAACCGTAGGAATTCAGTTAGAATATGTAATTTAAAATGAAATTTCAGAAGAAAATGGCTGTTAAAAAATTACTGATACTCAATAAAAAGCAAATTGAACAACGAATTGATCGCATGGCCTATCAGATCCTGGAAGATAACCTGGGTGAAGAAGAGTTAATCATGGCTGGCATCGTTGATAAGGGTTATTTGATAGCCCAACGACTGAAAACAGTCCTTGAATCTATTTCTAAATTAAAAATCACCTTGATGAAGATTGAGATCAATAAAAATAGCTCACATCTGGAAGCTAATTCAGATCTTGATCTTAATTTGGCTGCAAACAAAGTGGTCATATTGGTAGATGATGTGGTAAACAGTGGCCGGGCACTAGCCTACGGACTAGGTGTATTTCTTGACATCCCTTTAAAGAAACTCAGAACCCTGGTTTTAATTGACCGCAGTCATCGTAATTTTCCGGTTTCACCTGATTTTACCGGGCTTGAACTTGCAACTATTTTAAAAGAACATGTGGACGTTGTTCTTGATGATCAATCAGAAGAGGATGCAGTTTATTTGTCATAACCGAACCTCAATCAAGTTCAGATTTACAGATTTAGGGTTTATTAACTAAATAAAGCCCTTTAGCCAAATTTAAAACCAATACGATCAGCGGTTTTTTCAACCTACTAGAACGAATACCTATAAACCAAATCATAGGATCGCAGGCAAACAGGAATTTGATATTACTAAACCAAGCTCGGCTGCTGAATAGCATATGTTGTGAGTACAGCTTTGATTTTGATCGAAATTTATATTTAAAGGTTCTGCCCACTATAAAATCACCGACCAAATCTTAAACACACTTCACAAAATTCAATATCATTTTAAAAGGTGATACTCATCACATTATTACAGATATAGTATGTCGACATTTAGTATGGTATCTGAATGAAGTCATTGATTTACTAATGCTCATCCTTAAATCAAAGAAATGAAAAAGATGAATTTATCCTGTTGTGTATTACTAGGCTTCATTAGTTGCTTCGTGCTGACTTCATGTGACAATAAAAAAACAGTATCCGAAGTGAAAATAACAAACAAGCAACATATGGAGGCCGGAATAAAAACGATAGAAATTATGAAATCGGCTTATGCAGGTGAGAAGACCGCAAAGTATGAGGCATTTTCAAAGAAAGCCGAAGAAGAAGGCTATCATAATATTGCTTTACTATTTAATGCAGTTTCAGTATCCGAAAGTATTCATGCTGCCAATCATAAAGTTGTAATAGAAGATGCTGGCGAAACAGTTTCTGTTATCACTGAAAAATATTTAGTAAAAACTACGAAAGAGAATTTGTATGATGATATTATTGAAGATGCCGATGAAGCGAACACCATGTACCCTGAGTTTTTAAAAACTGCCACACTAGCAGGGAACCAAATAGCTGTATTAAGTCTTAGCTATGCCATGAAAACAGAGCTAAAGCATAAATACTTTTTTGAACAAGCTTTGGGTGACATCAATAGCAATACCTTAAACAGTTTACCATCAAAATATTTTGTTTGTCCTACCTGTGGTAATACCTACACTGACGCACCAAAACATTGCGACTTTTCATTAACCAACAGAGAAAAATTCATTGTATTTCAATAAAATAGATCATGAACCAAACCTATATTCACTTACTCATTACCCACCTTCCTGTATTTGGATCCATATTAGGTGGGCTAGTACTAGTTCAAGGACTTTATACAAAAATCAATCAAACAAAAATTGCGGCTTATACCATTTTTATAATTTCTGCAGTTGGTGCTGGCATCGCTTATTTAACTGGTGAAGCTGCCGAAGAAAGTGTAGAAGACTTACAAGGTGTTGTTGAAGAAAGCATTAAGCTACATGAAGATTTCGCGCTATTTGCTTTAATATCACTAATCATTTTAGGACTTGCTTCTATTGTAGCTTTGTTCCTGACTTTGAGAAAGTCGCTATTGACAAGATCAGTAGCCTTTATTGTTTTATTTATTTCATTAGTAAGTTTCGGACTTGTAGCAAGAGCAGGATATTTGGGAGGCAAAATTAGACATACAGAAATTTCAAGCGGCACTACTGCTCCGGCAGATAATTTAGAAAAGGAAGCTGACGATTAAAAAAGGCTTGGTGATAAATTTTTAGTGGGTGTTAGGGCTAGCGTACAAATTGTACGTTAGCCTTTTTTATACGATAGAAAGAATGATTTATTCTCTGCAATCACATTATTAGGAAATTTGCAGTTTATGAAAATTGTAAAGGAGATTGATTTTTCAACCTGTAAACTCACTGTCCTAAGCGTTCATCCCTAAACTTGATTCAGGTCAAATCAGCCCAGATTCAAATAAAAAGCCAACCGCTCTGCAGTCAGATCACTGGCACTTACCACAAATTTAGATTGATTATAAAATGGTTCGCGTTCGGCAAGTTTAGCACTGATAAAACCTTCCAATTCATCTCCTTTTAAATTCCTAATCAGGGGGCGGTCGGTTTTGGAGTTCTCCAGTCTGCTGGCAAGGGCTTTCGGCGAAAGTGAAAGGTAGGCCACCAGACCGTTTTCATTCATCCAAGACATATTGTCGCCAAAGCAAGGTGCACCACCACCGGTAGCTATAATTACATTTTCCGGGAAGTCTGTTTTCTGAAGCACCTCCCTTTCCAGATCACGGAAAGCACTTTCACCATGAAGTTCAAAATACTGCACAATGCTCATCCCAACTTTAGTTTCAATTAATTTATCGAGATCGATAAAATCGCATTTTAAATAGTTTGCTAATTTTTTGCCGATAGTAGTTTTACCACTACCCATAAATCCAACCAGAAATACTTTCATAAATTCATTATTTCAACCTCCATGCAGTGCAATGCGCTGCTTCAACTATTAATTCAAATAAGCAGCATGAATGCTGCCAAAAATCAATTGGCACCAAAATACCTCTCAACCAGCTCATCATATGATGGCATGCTTCGAAAATGCCATTTATTAATCACAATACCATTCTTTAATAAAAGTACACCCGGATTAGCCCTTACCATACTCTTCAATGGAATACCATCTGCATAAAAAACTTCCATTACGAGTTTGTTTTTTTTGCTGAATATTTCCGCATCCTGCGCCGAGTTTGAAGTCAGTAGGACCGTTCGTATATTGTAATTTTCTGCAGCATTGATAGCAAGGGCATTCAAATTACCAATGCCTATTGCATTGGTTTTAGATAGATCATAGGCCACGATAACCAGATTATAGTATGGATTTTCGAGGATCTCTTGGTTATAATCAGTTCCCTGATTATCAGTAATCTTCAGATCCTTGATTTTCAGGTCAAATCCCTTTTTGATTAGTTTACTCACCGGATCACCTATAATCTCCCAATTCTTATCCTTCCATATTTGCGTCTTCAGATATTCCTTATCTGTCATCGACTTTGTTTCATCGCTACTCTTATTTTTAAGGTTATAGGTAATCTCATAAACATCTGGAGCCGCTCCCGGTGGAGTAATCATCAGCTGCGGAATATTATTTCCGATCTTATAAGGCAGGAAATCAAATATAGGAAGGTAGCTATAAGTAAATATTCCAAAACCAAGCGATAAGATTAACACCAATGCAGCAATAAATTTCTGAGCTTTTATACCTGCTATCACTGGCAAAATTTCGTTCTTTCTTAAAAAAAGATGCAGAATCAAACTTAATAGAATAATATCCTTAGAAAATGACTGCCATGGTGTTAAGGGTATTGCGTCGCCAAAGCAGCCGCATGAGGTTACGACCTCAAAAAATGCAGAATAAAATGTAAGGAATGTGAAGAAAATAATAATTACAAGAAGACCCCAAGCCACTTTTGAACTCCAAAATCCCAATAAAAGCAATGCGCCGAGAACAATTTCCAGCGTACACAATAAAATAGCGAGTAAAACCGCATAATCATTTAAAAAGCTGATATGAAATACCTCAAAATACTCCTGAAGCTTATATCCGAATCCCAAAGGATCATTGGCCTTGATCAGACCAGAAAATATAAAAAGAAGTCCTACGATTGCTCGGCTGATATTCAAGGATATATTTTTCATTGATGAATAGAATAGCTTTATTAAAAAATGATTATTGGATACGTATTATTCGGAATTACTAGACCTATGAATCCTTATGCAGTCCTAGCTTGATCAGGGCAAAAGCTGCATAATTCAGCATGTCCTGATAATTTGCGCGAACACCTTCTGAAGCCAATGTATGTCCGAGATTATCTTCAATCTGCTTCACTCTGAGAATTTTCATCAGAATAAGGTCGGTTAAAGAGCTGATGCGCATATCTCTCCAGGCTTCTCCATAATCATGATTTTTGGCAAACATCAATTCCTTGGTCTCATTGACTTTTTTATCGAAGTACATTTCAACCTCATCAACCGGAAGTTCGGTTCGATCATCATTCTCTAGATCAATCTGCATCATCGCAATGACGCAATAATTAACAATACCAATATATTCAGAGGTGATATTCTCACCTACTTTTGATATTTTTTTCTCCTCAAGAGTCCGGATCCGTTGTGCTTTAATAAAGATCTGGTCGGTGATCGAAGAAATCCTCAAAATACGCCATGCAGTACCGTAATCAGTGCTTTTCTTTAAAAAAAGCTCCCTGCATACCCTGATCACACCATCATATTCTACTGAAGTTTTATTTATCAAAGCCTTAATATTTTATTTGTTAGAACCATGAATTAATCGGTATTTTGCCTTGATATGGCGCATAAAAATACAGTTTTTCAACAAAAATTAACGTTAAATGTTCGCGGAACCCTTATTAATCTTTCAAAGCCAAAGATAATGGGGGTCCTGAATCTTACGCCAGATTCCTTTTACGATGGCGGAAAGAACAATAATCTGAAGAACGCATTGCGAAAAACTGAACAATTATTATCTGAAGGCGCAGACCTACTCGACCTCGGAGCCTATTCGTCAAGGCCCGGTGCTGAACATATTACAGAAGAACTAGAATTTGAACGTTTAATCCCAGTGATCAGGGCAATAGCTAAAGAGTTTCCCAAGGCTATACTTTCTGTTGACACGTTCAGGTCTGGAATAGCTAAAGCTGCAGTCGCAGAAGGTGCAGATCTGATCAATGATATCTCTGCTGGGGCTATGGATCCTGCTATGTTCAAAACCATCTCAGAATTGAAAGTGCCCTATAGTATGATGCACATGAGAGGTACTCCTCAAACCATGGCTACTCAAACAAATTATACAAACTTGATTGTTGAAATTGCACAATATTTTGCAGAAAAAATTCAAGTATTGAAGGAATTAGGCGTCAAAGATTTAGTCATTGATCCTGGATTCGGTTTTGCCAAAACTCTAGAACAGAATTATGAGTTACTGGCAAAGCTTGAACATTTAAAAATTACGGGGCAACCAATACTAGTTGGGCTTTCACG
>CANKAT010000015.1 GCA_947479815.1 Sphingobacteriaceae bacterium | reverse complement strand
TAATCCATTTTGATAAAAAGGTATTCATTCTTTTTTTTCAAAAATAGCTATAGAAATGTTAAGCCATTATGATTTCGGTCATATCCTTACAAAAGACTTTTCCTCTAGAAATTATTATATCACCTTTTGTATGCATTTGACGCATGGTTCGGATAACGGTCTCTACCCTAAGCCCAGTCATGTCTGCAATCTGCTGTCTGGTCAATTTTAATTGATCAAATTCAGCGCAATAATTCTTATTTTCTGACTTTAGATTTTTTAAAAGATTGATGATTCTTTCCTGAGGACAATTTGAACCAAAAGACTTAATTACAGAATATTTAAATCGCAATCTTTTTGTTAGTAAGCGGGTAAATTCAAATAAAAGTTTATTCTTTTCATTTAATAAATCTAGAAATACGGGTTTGTAGAGCCTGATCAGTATTGACTCTGAATTTGCAATAGCCGAAGCGGCATATGGGCCATCATCAAAAAGAGGAAATTCTCCAAATGATTCGCCACACTCGGCAATATAATGGATGCATTCTCTGCCGTCTTCATCAATGTTCAGCCATCTGATTGTACCGCTTACAATTTGATAATAATAACTGCATTGCTGGCCTTCAGTAAAGACGGTTTCATTCACGCCAACTTTCTTATAGGTTGCACCATAAGCAAGTAATAAGTTAATATCTATCATATCCTGAGATGTAAAATTCATAAACAAAATTAAGTTGGGTATGAATTCTAAATTATGACTCTGCTTATTTAATT
The DNA here is from genome assembly GCA_947479815.1 of Sphingobacteriaceae bacterium. GTDB lineage: Bacteria > Bacteroidota > Bacteroidia > Sphingobacteriales > Sphingobacteriaceae > Daejeonella. The sequence goes on along the minus strand of CANKAT010000015.1, from coordinate 48,727 downwards.
AAATGACATTTATCATTTATGATTGAACGCATAAAATGATTTTCAGGTCTTATCTAAACTTGTACAACAAATTTATTCTTAATCTAAATCTGGTAAAATGAAAAAACTCCTTGTACTAAGTTTGGTTGCCTTCCTAATCGCTGTATTTGAATCTTGTGGAGCAAGCAACAATTCAGAATCAACAACTGATCAAACTTCTGAAGCTGAAGCTTCTAAAACAGAAAGTGTAAATCCATCCTATGACCCCCATCGAGGTGAGGGGAAATTTACCAGTGTTGAATTGGGAGCAACCATTGATCCTGCTAAAGCAGATTTAGGAGATAAAGTTGCAAAGGTGAAATGTACCAGTTGCCATAAAACTACAAGTGAGAAACTAGTCGGTCCAGGTTGGTCTGGGGTAACAAAGCGTCGCAAGCCTGAATGGATCATGAATTTCATTACCAATACAGATGTAATGATTGACAAAGATCCTGAAATGCAGGCATTGCTTGAACTTTGTCTGGTTCGAATGCCTAATCAAAATCTTTCTGATCAAGACGCTAGAAATCTTCTGGAATACATGCGAAAAAATGATGGTGTGAAATAGGCCAATTCTATTGAATTAGACTCAATTTCAATTTACTTGAACATATTATTTAATAATGTTATGTAGCAATTTTTGTCCATTTTTTTAAACCAATTTAATACTTACCATACAATTAAACTAATGAAGATAATTTCAAAATATGCACAGGGAATGGCTGCCCTTGCATTATTAGTAAGCATGAATGCTTGTAAGCCAAAGAATGCCGGCTCTGCAGTTAGTGGAGATGCGGCTTCAAAAGTATATGTGGCACCCGGAAAGTATGATGAATACTACAACTTTGTTTCAGGAGGATTTAGTGGTCAACTTTCAGTTTATGGCCTTCCAAGTGGCAGGTTATTACGTGTAATTCCTGTTTTCTCGGTTGATCCGGAAAAGGGCTGGGGTTATTCTGAAGAAACAAAACCAATGTTGAACACCTCGCATGGAATTGTTCCATGGGATGATCTTCATCACGTTTCAATGTCACAGACCAATGGAGAAATTGATGGCCGCTGGGCGTTTGCCAATGGAAATAATACCCCACGTGTTGCCCGTATTGATCTGGGTACATTTAGAACCTCTGAGATCCTTGAACTTCCAAACAGTGGGGGTAATCATTCTTCACCGTTTATTACTGAAAACTCTGAATATATTGTTGCCGGTACAAGATTTAGTATCCCCCCTGATGATAAAAATGGAGACATTCCTATCAATACCTATAAGGGTAACTTTAAAGGAACCATAAGCTTTATTAGCGTTGATAAAAAAAATGGCAATATGGATGTTGCCTTCCAGATTCAAGGCCCAGGTGTAAACTTCGATTTAAGCCATGCAGGAAAAGGTAAATCGAATGGATGGTTTTTCTTCAGTTGTTACAATACTGAGCAAGCGAACACCCTTCTGGAAGTAAATGCTTCTAAACGGGATAAAGATTTTATTATGGCTGTAAACTGGAAATTGGCTGAAAAATTGATCAAAGAAGGAAAAGGCCGTAAGCAAAAAACCAAATATGCAAGTAATCGTTTTGATGAAAGTACTCATACAGCAACCTCAATAATTAAAACCGAAGTGACTGTTCTTGATATGAAAGATCATCCTGGTTTGGTTTATCTGATTCCATGTCCTAAATCTCCACATGGTTGCGATGTTGACCCAACAGGTGAATACATTGTTGGTAGTGGTAAATTGGCCGCATTGATTCCAGTATTTAGTTTTGATAAGATTCAAAAAGCAATTGCTGAAAAAGCATTTGACGGTGTTTATGATGGCATTCCGGTGATCAAGTACGAAGCAGCATTGTATGGGGAAGTTAAGAAACCGGGTTTAGGACCCTTGCACACTGAATTTGATGATAAAGGAAATGCCTATACATCCATGTTCGTATCTAGTGAAGTTGTAAAATGGAATATTAAGGAACTTAAAGTATTAGATAGAGTTCCAACTTATTATTCTGTTGGTCACTTGATGATTCCTGGTGGAGATTCTAAAAAGCCAACTGGAAAATACTTGGTTGCTTATAATAAGATTACTAAAGACCGTTACTTACCAACCGGGCCAGAGCTATCTCAAAGTGCCCAGCTTTATGATATTAGTGGTGATAAAATGCAGTTATTATTAGATTTCCCAACTATTGGAGAACCGCATTATGCCCAAGGCGTTGCCGCAAGTGTGATCAAAGATAGGTCTGTTAAATTCTTCAAAATCGAAGAAAATACTCATCCTTATGTTGCCAAGGGAGAAGGTGAATCCAAAGTTTTTCGTCATGGAAACAAGGTACATATCAACCTAACATTGATGCGTTCACATTTAACTCCTGATAATATTGAAGGGATAAAAGTGGGTGATGAAGTTTATTTCCACACCACTAACCTAGAGCAGGATTGGGATGTTCCACACGGATTTGCAATTAAAGGCGCTTTAAATTCAGAACTTTTGGTTATGCCCGGTGAAACCACAACCTTAAAATGGGTACCATTAAAAGCCGGTATGTACCCAATGTATTGCACCGATTTCTGTAGTGCACTTCATCAGGAAATGTCTGGATATGTCAGAGTATCACCTGCTGGCAGTAATGTGCCAATAAGTTTCAGTACAGGAACAAACATGGCTAAATCTGACGCTCCAGTACCAGATACCAAGAAATAATACTCATCCAAATACGAGAGATATGGGATATGCTTTCGGCATTCTTATATCTCTCTTTCTATAATAGTTTATGATGAACAATAATAAAATTGCCGATTTCAGTAGAATAGCAATTCTTATCGCTGGATTTTCTTTGGTAGCTGTTTTGTTTACTCCGATCTGGAGAATTGAACTCACCGCACCACAGTATCCGGAGGGTTTGACGCTATTGATTCATGCTCATAAATTGTCGGGTAGTGTAGATATAATTAACGGCCTAAATCATTACATAGGAATGAAGACCCTTCATGCCGATGATTTTGTTGAATTTAAGGTGCTATCCGGTATTATTTTATTTTTTGCAGGTTTATTTATTCTTTCGGCTATTCTGGCAAGTAGAAAACTAATGTTTACCCTTTTTGGCTTATTTGTAACATTCGGGCTGCTTGCCATGGCTGATTTTTGGAGGTGGGAATATGACTATGGGCATAATCTTGATCCAAATGCAGCCATCATTGTGCCGGGTATGGCCTATCAGCCTCCATTGATCGGTTTCAAGCAATTATTAAATTTTGGAGCATATTCAGTGCCAGATACCGGTGGTTGGATTTTTATAGGTGCCGGACTGGTATTATTATTCTGTGTTTTTTTGGAATGGAAGCATGGTAAAGTAGAATTTAAAAAGTCATCTGCTCTAAAACTTTCTGTCATTATTCTTGCGGCCACACTATTTAGTTCATGCAGTACAGAGCCCGTGCCTATCCGCATAGGAAAAGATAACTGCGACTTTTGTAAAATGACCATTAGTGATCATAGATTCGGCGCAGAAATAGTAACTACTAAAAGCAAGAACTATAAGTTTGACGATGAGCATTGTATTATCCAGTTTTTGAAAGAAGGCACAATTGAGCCTGATGATATTGCCCGCGTATATGTTGTTGATTTTTCTAGTCCAAATAGCCTAATCGATTCGAAAAAAGCATTTTTTCTGCAAAGCCCTGATTTTAAAAGTCCGATGAATGGCAATATTGCCGCTTTTAGTCAGGAAGATAGCTTGCAAAAGGCTTTACCTAAATTTTATGGTAATGTTATATCATGGGAGGACATGCAGAAGTGAGATATTTCTTCCTGATAATTTGCAGTATTTTTAATTATAATGCATCTGCAAATACTATTTATGTGGGTGCAAAACGCACGCATAAAAATATACGCTCAGCTATCATTGAGGCTACAAATGGCGATACAATACTTGTTGGTTCTGGAATTTATAATGAACAGAATTTAATAATTAATAAAAGCATTGTACTCAAGGGTATTGGTCTTCCTATTCTGGATGGTGAACGGAAGTATGAAATAATCTCTGTAAAAGCTAATCATGTACTTGTTGACGGATTTAAGCTTATACATAGTGGTATTTCAAGTTTGGAAGATTTAAGTGGAATAAAAGTATATGATAGCCAGTATGTAGTAATCAGGAATAATATCCTTGAAGATACTTTTTTTGGGATTTATATCCAGAATGGAATGAATTGCATCATTGAAAATAATAGGCTGAAAGCCATCAGCATAGAAGAGCAGCAAAGCGGTAACGGTATTCACTGTTGGAAAGGGGATAGTTTAAGAATTATTGGCAATAGTATTTCTGGGCACCGAGATGGTATATATTTCGAATTCGTTAAAAATTCAGTGATTTGGAGGAATATATCTAAAAACAATATCCGTTATGGATTGCATTTTATGTTTTCAAATGATGATATGTATGTGAACAATGTTTTTAGAAATAATGGTTCGGGGGTATCAGTGATGTACTCTAACAGAATTAAAATGTTTAGTAATTATTTTTATGAGAATTGGGGCGATGCGGCTCATGGTATTTTGCTCAAAGAAATATCTGATGGTTATATGGAAGGCAATTATTTTACTAAAAACACCAGTGCCATTTTTATGGAAGGCGCCAACCGTATTCACATGAAACGAAATGTATTTGAAAACAATGGCTGGGCCTTAAAGATTCAGGCGAGCTGTGTAGATGTAGTTCTAGAGTATAATAATTTCATAGGGAATACATTTGATGTAGGAACCAATGGTTCACTTGTACTGAATCAGTTTAAAAATAACTATTGGGATAAGTACGAAGGTTATGATCTAAACAAAGATAAAATTGGAGATATTCCATACAGGCCAGTAAGTATGTATTCAATGATTGTTGAGAAGTATCCTCCCGCAATGATTTTATTCAGAAGTTTCATAACCACACTTCTTGACAAAACAGAAAAAATATTGCCGAGTCTTACGCCTGAAAATCTTAAAGACAGTAGTCCAATGATGAATAAAGCATTCTAGAAATGGCTTTTGCCTGATTGGTTTCAGTGATGATTCTTAGTCTATAAACTATGATTACTTTAAAAAATATAAATAAACAGTTTGGTAAATTAAAAGTACTCGACCATGTATCTACATCGTGTGATCAATCAGAATGTATTGCATTGATTGGTCCGAATGGCAGTGGAAAAACCACACTGATAAAATCAATTTTGGGTATGGTAATTCCTGATAGTGGGTCTATCACATTCAATGGGAAAAACATCGCTAATAACTATCAATACAGAGATGAAATAGGGTATATGCCTCAGATTGGTCGATATCCTGATAATATGACTATCGGGCAGGTATTGGGAATGATGAAAGATATACGTGGTAAATCTGGCGAGTTAGACGAAGATCTGATCAAAGCGTTTTCCATAAATAACCTCCTGAATAAGAGAATGCGAACCTTATCTGGTGGAACTATACAAAAAGTAAGTGCTGCCCTTGCATTTTTATTCAAACCTTCTGTACTGATCCTTGATGAACCTACTGCAGGTCTTGATCCGGTAGCTTCTGAACTCTTCAAGGAAAAAATCATTTCAGAAAAGGATAAGGGTAAATTGGTTTTAATTACTTCACATATTTTGAGCGATCTAGATGATTTGGTTACGAGGATTATTTATATGCAAGATGGAAAGCTTGTTTTCCATAAAAGCATGGAAGAGCTGCGTAGGGATACGGGTGAGGAAAGGCTCGTAAAATCAATTGCACAAGTGATGATTAGCAACTATGAATAAGATAATAAAATACGTAATTACAGATATTCTTCGAAATAAAATCGTGGTAATCTACACTGGTTTTTTGCTTGTAGCATCCTTTAGTGTATTTAGTCTGGAAGATAATAACAGCAAGGGATTGTTAAGCCTATTGAATATTATTCTGATTGTGGTGCCGCTTGTGAGCATTATTTTTTCTACTATTTATATGTATAATTCTGTTGAGTTTATTGAACTGCTGGTTAGTCAGCCGCTCAAAAGAAGGACAATCTGGCTCAGCTTATTTATGGGTCTTGCATGCTCGCTTTCCATAGCATTTTTTATTGGTGTAGGGATACCGGTTCTGATCTATCAGGCAAATTGGATAGGTTTTACGATGATCCTTACTGGAATAATTCTTAGTATTATTTTTGCTGCCATCGCTTTTCTTGCAACAGTTAAAATGCGGGATAAAGCAAAAGGAATTGGAGCAGCAATTATGCTATGGTTATATTTTTCATTGTTATTCGATGGATTGGTTTTGTTTTTATTATTCCAGTTTGCAGATTATCCTTTGGAAAAGCCAATGATCGCTTTAAGTACTCTTAATCCTATAGATTTAAGCCGAATCCTAATTCTATTGCAGCTCGATGTGTCTGCCATGATGGGATATACTGGTGCAGTTTTCAAAGACTTCTTTGGAACCTCAACTGGATTAATGTTTTCTTTTTTTGTATTGTTGTCCTGGATCCTATTACCGGTCTGGTATTCTACTAGAAAATTTAATTCTAAAGACCTTTAATATGAAAAGGCATCCTGCATTAATACCTCTTTCTAGAGAGCATCACGGCGCATTGATACTCGCCAGATTAATTCAAAAGGATGCCCCACCATACAAAGGTCTTCCTCTTGAAATTAATGGAAAGGCTGTATATGCACAGGAATTTTATAAAAATATATTGATCGCACATTTTAGTGCTGAAGAAAAAATTTTAACTCTGGTTAAAGGTTTAAATTCAGAGATAGATGTTCTAATCATAGAAATTTTGGAGGAGCACGATCGTTTTCATGTCAGTTTTAATTCAATAAATAATCAGGATAACCTGGCTGTTCATCTGAACCAATTAGGTAAAGATCTGGAATTACACATCCGCAAGGAGGAAAGGCAACTATTCTGCCTAATTCAAGAGAACTGCACTGAGCACGTATTGAATGCCATTGGAATGATTTTATCTACATAGCTAATTGAAAAAGGATATTGAAAACCGGAAAGATATTGAGCTATTGGTTAATACGTTCTACAGAAAAGTAAAAGCCGATAAAAAGCTGGGCTATATTTTTAATAATGTGGCACTCCTGAACTGGTCAACTCATTTTCTGATCATGTACAATTTCTGGGAAAATGCTATTCTATTTACCGGGACTTATGAAGGCAATCCAATAAATCTTCATAAACACCTTAATCGTATTCAACCACTAAATAAAACACATTTTAATCGTTGGAATACCTTATTCGTAAGAACAGTTAATGAATTGTTTAAAGGATCAAAAGCAGATCTTGCCAAAGAACGTGCATTAAAAATTTCGGGTATAATCAGTGAAAATATTCAGGAATATCAAAAAAAACTAAAAATTCAAAAATAAATAGGAAGCTATTATTAATTAAAAGAAAATCTCGATCAGAGATCCTCTTTTAATTAGTTAGTGCATGTTTTGATAGGAGAGAATTTCGCTAAAAATTAGATACTTATTTGGCTGCAGGTGGTAATAGTACCCCGTCAATTACATGTATAATACCATTTGATGCCGGTACTGAGGCTACAATTTTTGCCCCATTGACCATTACTTTTCCATCCTTAACACTCATAGTGATGTCATTACCGTTTACTTGACCAATTACTTGTCCGTCGGTAAAACTCTCAGCTTTAAATACACCAAGTGAAACATGGTACTGCAGAATATTGGCCAGGGCATCTTTGCTTTCCGGTTTTAATAAACTTTCTACTGTTCCGGCAGGTAATTTATTGAATGCTGCATTGGTAGGAGCAAACACTGTAAATGGACCAGCATTACTTAATGCGTCTACTAATTCAGCAGCTTGAATAGCGGTAACTAATGTGCTGTGGTCTTTGCTCCCAATAGCAACCTGAACAACATTTTTTTGCGACAGCTCATCCTGAACTCCAGATTGCCCGGTCGCAATTGCTTCTGTACTGCCCTCTGTTTCAGCAGACTGTTTCGTACTGTTTTCACAGCTCATTAGCATTGAAATACAGATCAATGATGTAGCTAAAAAGATCTTTCTCATAATTTTATTTTTTTTTTATTATCATACAAATTATCCATTAAATTCTCTTAATTATATGATTGCAATCATAGTCGGAGCGTTTTTCGTGAATATTTTATTAAAATTATATTTTAATAAATACCTAATAATGAATTAATTATAATATTTTAATCAAAAAAAATTGGTTGTCAATGTGTTTTGGCTATTCGGCTTAACCTGATTCAGATTTCTGTTATATTTCTTGATTTACGACCGGGTTTAATTGCAGCAATTGTTCTTCAATTTCTTTGAGTTCATTTAGCATTTTCTTTCTGTAAACTTCAGTTTGGTTGGTGATTTTTGGAACAAGTTGTTTGTAATAATCGATTCCTACCTGTAGCTGCTCTTTAAATTTTGAAACGTATTTAGCTTTTTTATCACTCATGTCCTGTAAATGCTTGTTGATATCTTTTTTGAGGTACTCCACATAAAGATTCAGTTCATTTACAAATAGGTTTGGACGGTCGTTATCATTCAATAAGTTGAGCTTGCCATAAATATGACTTACCATTTCATCAAGTGAGAACTTCCCACTGAAATAGGCTATGTTCGGTCCCGGACAAATAGCTACAGCTCTGATTTCTTTAGGCTTTAAAATACCATTTTTTAAGTATGCTGGTGCTGCAAGGCCTTCACAAAGGCATATCTTTTCAGTTATCTCATCGAATTTTGTCTGAAAAGCCCCAGGCTCTAAACCTTCAGATTTCAACTGTTTGATCTTCAAATTTTGGTATTCTCTTGAGGCTGTACAGATTGGTAGTTCGGTAAACTCTGTATTCGTGGACAGGTATTTCTTTACGCAAGGGCTACCGGGTCTGCCTTTGGCAATCCGTTCTAGCCTTTGTATTTCTGATGTGCTTTTACTGAAATTATTAAATGGAATTCCCAAGGGCGATGAACTACTGATATAAAAGTCATCCTTGCATGCTTTTGCAAGCAGTTCTAATGTTTCCTCATCTACGTTTGTGGCTTCAGGTACCAGTAAAAATGGACTTCCCCATCCAGTAGCGTCTAATTGATAATGTTCCATCAGGAAATTATTTTCATGGGCAGTTCCAATACCTCCCTGAACGCTGATTTTCATCTTTGGCGCTTGGTTTAATTCAATGCCTTTTTCAAGTATTGCCTTTCCATACATTTCATAGAGCTCATTAATCATCTCCTGTTTTTTCAGCTTAAACTCCTCCAGAATCGGACCAAGTAGGTAGCCTTCGGTAGCGAAAGCATGACCACCGCAATTAAGTCCAGATTCAATTCTGAACTCGGATACCCAAATACCTTTTTTTGCAAGAAATTTAGCTTGGATAAGTGCCGATCTGAAATCGCTGACCTTTAAAATGACGCTTTTTTTAAATTTTCCTGACTGATCAGGAAGAAAGTCTGCAAAGTTTTCTAAGTAACCGTAAAGTCGTGGATTCATTCCTGCCGATAATACTACTGCAGAGTTTATATTACTTTCAGCAAAACCTTTCAATGCCGATAGGGAGTCTGAAAGTTGCTCACCATTGGTATCCGGATTCATCCGGTCAACCTTAGCCATTATATTTACCTGAATTTCACCCTTTTCCATTTCATTTAGCAATTCCTGTTGCAATGCAGCAACTACTACGCGGTCTTGTTTGGAAAGCATCTGCTGATATTTGCTTTTCAAGGGTGATGTGTCAGGTAATAATTTAAAATATCTGTTCAGGTCTGTACCATCATCAAAAGATTGCTTTTTCAGATTTTCAAACTGTTCATCAACAATCTTTTTTATGAGATTGAGGTAGGCAGTAATTCGTTTGCTTCTAAAATCGATCTCTTTAGGATTTATGGGTACAAATGTCTCCTTGCGTTTTTCAGTATAGAATTGACGCATGCGTTCAATTAATATATCATCTACTATTGAAACAACAGAACTGATACCATAACGAGCTACTTTTACTGGGGTATCTACAGAATAGGCTAGCCCGAGAACAGGAATATGAAATGTATGACTCATGAAAATTTTAAATAGGTTAAAATCACGAGTGCAAATAAGGGTATTAAAGAGCTCTTAAAATATGACAGAAGTCACATATATAAAAAATGACTCAAGAATTATTCTATTTCAAGCTTTCTAATCAATTCTGCACTTTGGTCACGGCCATGTTCTAGCCTTCCTGCAAAAAATGTTTTTACTTGCTCAAAATGCTGTTTATAGCCTTCCATGTCGCCATACCCAATAATTGATGACCATTCACGTACTGCTGAGTGGAATTCCAAATCATCTCCACGGATCGTTTTATCAAATAATGCAGTTTCAATGGATTCTTCTAGTAGATCTTCATTTTTAAAGAGGTATTCAGCAATTCCTAATCTCAGCCTGAATGGGGGAGTCTGGCAAATCAGATTATCATATGGATTTATACCAAGATGATACCAGGCATCGACCATACTAAGCAGACTCAAATGTGAATTTGGTTTACGATTCTCAGATCCTGCAGATAGTGAGAACTCCTGCATTACTTTTTCGTTAAGCATTAAAGGTTTATGATTCTGCCCAAAAATGAAATCCTTGGCATTATACAGTCGCTTTCTGAAGGTATCAGCTTCTTCTTTGATCATGAGCTTGAAAAGCTCAGACTCAGATTCGGCATAACGTTTGATCTGTTGCTTGGCATAGGGGTTTAAAATGGCTAATCCGCCGTATATATGCGCCTTATAACTAAATATTCTAAGGGTGATCAGGATCTTTACATTGTCAATTCCACCGAGATAGGAGGCATTTTCCCATGGAAAAAAGCCGGCTTCTTTCCAAGCGGTACCCATGCTTTCAAAGCCCATATGTGTAACTGCCTGTGTATCAGCAACAATTTTATCATGCTCGTGGTAATCAGTTATTTCATTTAATATCGAACCCAAAGATGAAAGGATATCGGTCATTCGCTGATAAGCCTCTTTTGTAGTTCGGTGAGGAATTACAATCATTTTTTGTCCCTTAGGGTCGAATCCTGGGCCGTGCAGTGAATGGCAGGTTATAATATGAGAATCCTTTGGTAGGTATTTTTCAAATGCCTCAATTTCTGGATGCTTTACAGATGTCTGGCCTGCTACTATTGCCCCTTTTTTGGTATGAGGACCATATTGACTAACTACTTCAGCAATTCGTTCAGCTTCTACAGAGTAAAATATCACATCAGATATCCTGGAAACTTCCTTCCCATCTTTCAAAATTTCAATGCCATAAGGGCCAAGCTCTGCTTCGAGTAGTTCTCTGCGGTGTGGCAGATCACAGCCATAAACTCTGTAACCAGCCTTTAAAAAAGATTTAGCATAGATACAGCCCATGTCGCCAAGGCCTATGATTCCAATATTCATGTTAAATGGCTGATGTGTTTTGAATAGATAATTGTTCGATTATTTATCCTGTTTACTCATTTAATTAAAAAACGTATAATTAGTGCTGCTGCTATAATTAAAGTAGCATGCTATCTTTTTATAGATAAATATTATTCTCAATATTACATATTTTTCTCATATTTAATTAAGCGATAAACATCCGGTCGAATTAATTTTTATCAAATGTCAGATTATATTTTATCTATAGACCAGGGTACTACCAGTTCCAGAGCTATTTTATTTAATCGTGAAGGCAGTATTGTTGCTGTTTCGCAAAAAGAATTTGAGCAGATCTATCCTAAACCAGGCTGGGTTGAACATGATCCTTTAGAGATCTGGTCAAGTCAGGTTTCTGTTGTTACGGAGGCAATAGCCAAGGCCGGACTTAATTCAATTGATATTCACGCAATCGGTATCACCAATCAAAGAGAAACAGCAGTGGTTTGGGATAAAGAATCCGGACTTCCTATTTACAATGCTATTGTTTGGCAGGATCGCCGAACTTCAGATTATTGTGATTCGATTAGAAAGGAACATGGGGATATGATACGTCAAAAAACTGGCTTGATTGTCGACTCTTATTTTTCGGCCACTAAGGTTCGTTGGATTCTTGAAAATGTTCCGGGTGCCCGCCTAAAAGCGATGCAAGGGAAACTGCTTTTTGGTACCGTTGATAGCTGGTTGATCTGGAAACTTTCAGGAGGTACTACCCATGTTACTGATGTTAGTAATGCATCACGTACCATGTTATTTGATATTAATACGCTCAAATGGGATCAAACTTTATTGGAAATTTTTGATATTCCAATGAACATGCTTCCGGAAGTTAAATCTTCTAGTGAAGTATTCGGTCATACGGCAGGTAATATACTGGCAACTAAAATTCCGATTGCTGGCATTGCAGGTGATCAGCAGGCAGCTCTTTTTGGGCAAATGTGTACCAAAGTTGGGATGGTGAAAAATACCTATGGAACAGGATGTTTTATGTTGATGAATATCGGTAAGAAACCAGTCATGTCAGCTAATAATCTGCTGACTACCATTGCTTGGAAGATCAATGGAGAGGTAACTTATGCATTGGAGGGGGGCATATTCATAGGTGGTGCCGTAGTACAATGGTTAAGAGATGAACTTGGATTGATCAAGTCTTCTGCTGAAGTTGAAGTGCTTGCAGCAACAGTAAAAGATAATGGTGGTGTTTATGTTGTTCCTGCCTTTGCAGGGCTGGGTGCACCTCATTGGGATCAGCATGCCAGAGGAACCATAACAGGAATAACACGTGGAACAAATTCCGGACATTTTGCAAGGGCAGCACTTGAAAGTATTGCTTATCAAACTATGGATGTGCTAAAGTCGATGGAAGCTGATGCAGGAACCCCCATCACTGAACTAAGAGTAGATGGAGGAGCAACTGCAAATAATATATTAATGCAGTTTCAGGCTGATAGTATGAAATGCAAAGTTATTCGTCCGCAGATAACAGAAGTTACTGCCCTGGGTGCTGCTTATCTTGCCGGATTGGCAACAGGTTTCTGGAGCGATGTGGAAGAGATCTCTGCACAGTGGAAAGTTGAAAGAAATTTTGAACCTGCAGCACTTGAAAATTATGATGAATTGATCAATGGATGGGAGCGGGCAATAAAGGCTGCAAAAGCTAATGTAAGTTTATAAAAAATAATATTTTCAATTATGACACCATTTTTAGCAGAATTTATAGGAACAGCACTTCTGATCTTATTAGGCAACGGAGTAGTTGCCAATGTAGTTTTAACCGGAACAAAGGGTAATGGTGGTGGTTGGATTGTGATTACTACCGCATGGGCTCTGGCAGTATTTGTTGGTGTGGTAGTCTCGGCTCCTTACAGTGGGGCGCATTTGAACCCTGCAGTGACCATCGCGCTTGCCATCTCCGGTAAATTTGAATGGGCCCAAGTACCAAGCTATATGCTTGCCCAAATGCTTGGAGCAATGCTCGGATCTTTGCTAGTTTGGATAAAGTACAAGGATCATTTTTTAGTTACAGACGATAAGGGTTTAAAGTTGGCAGTTTTCAGCACAGGACCTTCAATAAGAAATACATTTTCAAATCTGACCAGTGAGATCATTGGCTCATTTGTATTGCTTTTTGTAATCTTCTATTTTACTACTGCTGAAATTGTAGATACTAAAACCCCCGTCGGTCTTGGATCTTTGGGTGCTATTCCGGTGATGTTCCTAGTTTGGGCTATCGGACTATCACTTGGAGGAACAACAGGATATGCCATTAACCCGGTGCGGGATCTTGGCCCCAGGATCATGCATAGTATACTTCCTATTTCAGGTAAAGGATCAAGCGACTGGCCGTATTCATGGATACCTGTAATTGGTCCTATGATAGGAGCAAGTCTTGCAGCATTTCTTTATCTTGCTTTAAATTGATTTTAATTTCTATACCTTCTAGGTATTCATAATTTTCTGATTTTCATTATCAAAAGAGTATTTTTACAACATGACTGAAAAGAGTGCTTTATTGTATGCTATTATAGAAAACGCAATTGATGGTATTATAACTATTGATGAGCGCGGTTTGATAGAGTCAATAAATCCCGCTGCATGTGCCTTATTTGGGTATTCAATAGAGGAAGTAATTGGCAGAAATGTTTCAATGCTTATGCCCAGGCCTGATAAAGATCAGCATGATGAATATATTGCACGCTTTCAAAGAACTGGTAGTCCTCATATCATTGGTAAAGGTCGAGATGTTAACGGACAAAAAAAGGATGGTACTTTATTTCCATTCCGTTTGGGAGTAAATGAAGTAAAGTATTCAGGAAGAACTATTTATGCTGGATTTATTCATGACCTTTCTAAAGAGAAAGAAGCAGAATCAAAGATACTTCATTATGCATCTCAACTTGAAAAATTGGTTGAAGAGCGAACCAATTCCTTGCAAAAATCGGTAACTGAACTTCAAGCAGCAAAAGAGACAGTCAGTAAATCACTCGAAAAAGAAATAGAGCTCAACCAGCTTAAAAGCAGATTTGTATCGATGGCTTCTCATGAATTTCGAACACCACTGAGCTCCATTCAGCTTTCGGCCTCGCTGATTGAAAAGTATAAATTGCAGTCAGACTACACCAACGTTAGTAAACATGTTGGTAAAATCAAAAATTCAGTTGGAAATCTAACTACCATTTTGGATGATTTCCTTTCATTGGAGCGTTTGGAGGCAGGAAAAATCGAAACTAATTTCTCTAAGTTCGATATGGTTAAACTTGCTGAAGAGATTACCGAAGAAATGCAGTTAATGGCTAAGAAAGATCAAAATATCATTTACCAGCATACAGGTTTGCATAGTATGGTTTTGCTTGATCAGAATTTGCTTCGAAATTGTATTATTAATCTGATTTCAAATTCAATAAAATACTCTGGTGAAAATACATTCATTGAATTTAATACCGAACTTACAGATACCGAATGTACTATAACAGTTCGCGACAATGGCATTGGTATTCCAGAAATTGATCATAAACACCTATTTGAGCCTTTTTTCAGAGCAAATAATACCGGCAACATACCGGGTACCGGATTAGGATTGAATATAATTCTTCGATACGTTAATCTTATGGGTGGTAAAGTAGACTTTAAAAGCCTTGTTAATCAGAAAACTGTATTTACACTAAATTTTCCACAGTAAATTTTTATGAAGAAAAAAATTCTAATTATTGAGGATAATGAAGATATCAGAGAAAGTTCAATGGAAATTCTGGAACTAGCAGGTTATGAAGTACTACAAGCAGAAAATGGCAAATTAGGAGTAGAACTTGCCCAACAACATTTTCCGGATATGATCCTCTGCGATATTATGATGCCCGAGCTTGATGGTTACGGGGTTTTGTATCTACTTTCAAAAAATCAGAATACTGGAAATATTCCATTTATTTTTCTTACTGCCAAGGCAGAGCGGTCTGATATCAGAAAAGGTATGGAAATGGGAGCTGATGATTATTTGACCAAGCCATTTGACGATATGGAATTGCTTAATGCCATTGAATCACGATTTCACAAAAAGCAGAAATTAGAATCTTTTTACAGCCAATCATACGAAAGTCTAAAACTGCTTGCAAATCAGAATCATGGATTAGATGAACTGAAAAAAGTTATAGCCGACCGAAAAGTTAAGCTGGTTAGAAAAAAACAGATAATTTATTATGAAGGAGATTCTATAACAGGCATTTATTTGATTCTAAGTGGTCGAGTTAAGGCTATCAAGTTAAATGAAGATGGGCGAGAACTTGTAACCGGAATGTATGGATCAGAAGAATATCTCGGAATCCAGGCGATGTTGTCTGGTGATCATTATAATGAAACTGTAGAAGCAACTGAAGATACCACCATTTGTCTCCTTCCTAAGGATATTGTCAAACAATTGCTTGATAATTATACAGATGTTGGTCAGAAGTTTATTAAAGTAATTTCTAGTAACCTCATTGAAAAAGAAGAGCAATTGCTGCAGCTCGCGTACCATTCTGTACGAAAGCGTATGGCTGAAATCCTAATCCGTCTTACTAAAATTCATCAGGATTCTGTTGGAGAATCCCAAATCCGGATTTCAAGAGAAGACCTTGCATCCATGGCCGGAATGGCAACAGAAACCGTAAGCCGTACTTTAAGTGATTTTAAGGATGAGGGAATTATCGAAAAAAAGGGCAGTGTGATCCATATTATTGATCAATCGAAACTCCTAAAGATGAAAAACTGACAAAGATCATTTTTCTACATGACTTCACTCATTACAAATAGCCTTTCCGAATTCTATTTTTGGAGAATAGCTATAATAGAATGAAAGTTGTTGCCTACAGTATCAAAGAATTTGAAAAGGAATTTTTGGCTCGTGCTAATAAAAAGCAACACGATATTACGTTAATTTCTAATCCTCTAAGCCTTGACACTGCTATGTATGCAGAGGGAAAAGAGGCAGTTATTGTTTTTACAAATGATGATGTTTCTGAAGCCGTTATTAATAAACTGGCAGACCTTGGTATAAAATATATTGCCACCCGTTCATTAGAAACAGACCATATCAATAGGAATGCTGCAGCTTTAAGGAAAATAAAACTGGCAAATGTTCCATCTTTTTCGCCTCAATCAATTGCTGAGTATGCAGTTATGCTGGCCTTGTCGTTGAGCCGAAAAATTGTATCGACTGTAAATAGCACAAGAGAATTTGATTTCAGAATAGATCAACATATTGGATTCAGTTTTTTCAAAAAAACAGTCGGTATTATAGGCCTTGGCCATGTTGGACAGGCAACAGCAGCCATTTATAAAGGCTTGGGATGCAAGGTGATTAGTTATGATAAGCAGTATCCGGAATTTCTGAATGGTGTGGAAACAAGAGACCTAGACCAGCTGCTTGCTGAGTCGGATATTATTTCCTTACATGTTGCGTTAAACCCCGATACCAGGCATCTCATCAATAATCAAAGTCTGGCTAAGATGAAGGATGGTGTTATGCTGATTAATACCGGAAGTGGCGAATTGATAAAAACTGCTGAATTGCTGAAAGCACTTAAAAGCAGAAAAATTGCTTATCTCGGTTTGGATGGGTATGAGTTTGAAAAGAGTCTGTTTTTTAATGATCACAGAAATGACGAAAATAAAGATGCAATTCTTAAAGAGCTAATTTCTTATCCCAATGTCATAGTTTCTCCACATCAGGCTTTTTTAACTAAAGAAGCTTTACAAGAAATTGCAAATCTTACCATCAAAAATCTGGACAACTGGCATGAAGGTAAATGTTCAGGAAAAGCATGTATCTGTGTTGATGGATGTAAAAAAAATTGACCCTTGTTTGATTTTATTCTTATCAATTACTTATGAACATGCAGCAACTCATTAATAAATATCACGTGGCTGCACCACGTTATACCAGCTATCCTACTGTTCCTTATTGGGATGCTGAATCTCCTGATATTAAAAAATGGAAAACATCTGTTAAATTTTCATTCGATCAGAGTAATGCAAGTAACGGCATAAGTTTATATGTTCACTTGCCATTTTGTGAAAGTCTATGTACGTATTGTGGTTGTAATACCAGAATTACAAAGAATCACCAGGTCGAAGATCCTTATATTCAGGCAATTTTAAAAGAATGGGATCTTTATCGGGAGGTATTTGCCGAAAAACCCTTAATCAGGGAGATTCATCTTGGCGGTGGTACACCTACCTTTTTTGATGCTTCAAATCTGAATGTATTGATCAACGGATTAATGGATGGTTCAGAACTTCATTCTGATGCTGAATTTAGTTTTGAAGCCCATCCCAACAATACAAGTGAAGCTCATCTTATTACTTTGTATAATCTTGGATTTCGCCGATTAAGCCTTGGAATTCAGGACTTTGACCCTAAAGTTCAAAAGGTCATAAATCGCGTACAAAGCTTTGAGCAGGTTGAAAAAATTACAATCCTTGCAAGAGAAATAGGATATACCTCAATAAATTTTGACCTAATCTACGGGCTTCCGCTTCAAACTTCATTAGGTCTTGGAGAAACCATTTTGCAGGTAGAAAAGCTATTGCCCGACCGGATTGCTTTTTACAGCTATGCCCATGTGCCCTGGATAAAACCCGGACAGAGAAGTTTTACTGAAGATGATTTGCCATCAGTCATTGAAAAGCAAAAATTATACGAATTGGGCCGCCAAATGTTTATCTCTATGGGTTATCAGGAGATTGGTATGGACCATTTCGCATTACCTACTGATAGCCTATATAAAGCAGAACGTTCAGGCAAACTGCATCGTAATTTCATGGGTTATACCCACCAGTATACCCAGCTAATGATTGGCTTGGGAGTTTCATCCATTAGTGATAGCTGGTTTGCATTTGCCCAGAATGTTAAAAAAGTAGAAGATTATTACGATATGATTAACAAAGGCCAGTTTCCTGTAGTTAAAGGACATCATCTAACAGAAGTAGATTTAATGATAAGAAGGCATATTTTAAATTTGATGTGCACAGGCAGAACAGATTGGGATACTCCATTATCAGGTAATGATGAACTTATTGCCGGACTTGAAAGAGCAAAATTGCTTGAACAGGATGGTTTAGTAGAAATACTTGAAAACAGACTTGTTGTAACTCCTTTAGGCAAGCGATTCCTCAG
This sequence comes from Sphingobacteriaceae bacterium, assembly GCA_947479815.1. Lineage (GTDB taxonomy): Bacteria > Bacteroidota > Bacteroidia > Sphingobacteriales > Sphingobacteriaceae > Daejeonella. The sequence goes on along the minus strand of CANKAT010000015.1, from coordinate 30,143 downwards.
AAATATTTGCATGACCCTTGATGTTCGTCTTTGGTCAGAACAGCCTGAAGCGCAATTGTTTAGTATGGCGGGTTAAGGCCGGGCCAGATCGATCCCGGCTTGACATTTTATTTTAGCACAGTTTAGTCATTCCGGCCCCGATTCGGAAACAAACCTCAACTCCTTCATCAACTTTTTCGGGACTTAAATACGGAATATCCAGGGTAAGTCCTCTTAAGATAAACCAAACTCCAAGTGCCAACATTATGAAAGGAATTGCCTTATTTATTCTTCTACGAAAGGCAGGGCCAGCTAGTCCGGTACTAATCATGGCTGCCAACATTAGTGGGAGTGTTCCCAATCCAAAAAATAACATGTATTGAGCTGAAGACATCACATTTCCTGTATTTAATGCTCCTGCCATGGCCAGATAAACAAATCCACAGGGCAGGAAACCATTAAGTATACCGGTTATCAGATGACCTGCTTTATGCCTAATTGCATAGGAAACTAGTTTATTGAAAGGTTGTACCAATTTAGAAACCCACTTCCAATTTCCAAAAGAAATTTTAAGCATTCTTGAGCATGCTGCTAGAATGATGAATATACCGGTTAAAATACTGACGGATGATTGTATGCCGGCTAACCAGAACTGCCGCCCTATTAACCCAATAATAATACCCAGAAGTGTATAGGTTAGGGTTCGTCCCAGATTGTAAACCAGCTTGTCAAAAATTATCAGCCAGCGATTGTCATGAAAACTTGGAATTGCAAATGCCAGCGGACCACACATTCCCACGCAATGTATGCTTCCGAATAAACCGGTGAAAAATGCGAGTTCGTTATAATTCATTTTATTTTATGATTTAATAATCTCATAAAATGGGTCTATCCAATTAATGAATGGTGATGTTTTTTTCGAACAGGTATTCTTTCGCATCACTTTTCCATTCAATAATAAGTTTCCAGTGCCCTTCTGCTATATCGCTCAAGGGTAGTGCTATTTTTTTACCTATTCCTGAATTTAAGCTAACTATTCGGTCTTTTTTAGTATCAGAAGGATGAAGAAAACGAACAGTTCCTGTCATGGGTTTATTGAAAACGATTCTAATACTATCGCCGATACTTATTTCAGGTTCAGCTTGATCTTTCTGCATTTGACTTTTACGGGCATAATCCTTATCGTATTCAATGCCTTTTTGATAATAATCTTTGTCTACCAGATCATCTGAACCGCTTCTGATCATCAATACTGCAAGAGTAATAATGAATGCCATAAATGATCCCATTCCTATGAGCAATTTTGTTCCCCAGTTCATTATATTTAATTTGGTGGTGCTATAAAATTTGTTTTTACTTCGTCTATTTTCTTACCATTTGAAAATATCTCAAGTTCTATCTCTGATTTATATTTTTCAATATCTTTCTGTGGTCTAATTATAAAGAAAGTCACTTTTACAATACTTCCCTTTTTTATGGTAGACTCTTTACGGATAAATTGAATGGTAACATCATCATCTTCTGCTTTCAATTCAAAAGGAATATTCCCAGAGGTTTTATTGACCAATTCAGCATTGTAAAGGTTGCTGACAGTTCCATTATCTCTTAACTGATACAAGGTCCCTCCAGCACGTAATACAGTAGTTTCAATATCACTTCTGCTAAACAATAGATAACTTAATACAGTTGCCAGAATAAGGAAAACAACGGAGTAAGCGTATACTTTTTTGCTTAATTTGAATCCAGTTTTTGATTTGATCTGATCTTCAGACATAAATCCAATAAGCCTGCTTGGACGATGAACTTTTTCCATCACCATGTCGCAAGCATCAATGCATGCAGTACAATTAATACATTCAAGCTGCGTGCCATTTCGAATATCTATTCCAGTAGGACAAACATGAACGCATAGTTTACAATCTATGCAATCACCAAGATGTTGATCTTTAGTTTTTAATATTTTACCTCCTGGTTCACCGCGTTCATAATCATAGGCTACGATTATACTTTGGTTATCTAGGAGTACACCCTGAAGTCTTCCATACGGACAAATAACTGTACAAACCAGTTCTCTGATATATGAATAGACGATATAGAATACAAAAGTGAAAATCCATATGGATATAAATCCAGAAGTATGCTCTCCGATTGGATCTGTCATTATTTTAATCAATTCGTCTGACCCTATTATGTAGGCCAGAAAAATATTTGAGATTAGGAAGGAAATCAGGATAAATATGAAATGTTTAGATCCCTTTTTTAGTATTTTTTCTAAGCTTAAAGGTCCTGCATCAAGTTTTTGCTGATGTAGATAATCTCCTTCGATCCAGTTCTCAACTTTTCTGAAAACCATTTCCATGAAAATGGTTTGCGGACATGCCCAGCCACACCATACTCTTCCAAATATGGCAGTAAACATGACTATAAATACCATGAATGTAAGTATTGCTAAAACAAAAAGGTAGAAATCTTGAGGCCAAAAGATAATACCAAAAAACACAAATTTTCGTTCAATTACATTGAGAAGAATCAATTGTTCTCCATTTATTTTAATGAATGGCCCGCTAAAAAGAAGTAAAAGAAGTAAATAACTGAACTTATCTCGGTATTGATATAGTTTGCCCTTAATGATTTGTGGATACATCCATTTTCTTTTATTCTCGATATCATTAATTGAAGGTAAATGATCCCTGAAATTCGGTGCTTCAGTCATGTTGCTTTTTTTCTCGCAAATTTTTTGAAAAACCTGCTATTTTATTTTTTTAAAGACACATTCGAATTTTCTTGCCTTATTTTCAATCTGATGTAAAAGTTGGTATATAGTTGATCATAGAGTATGATTTATATCATTTTAATTGATAATAAGAATCATAAATAAAGGAGGATATTCATTGCACTTTCGTATAATAAGAATTTGGTTGTTTAATTCGGATAGATTTAAGCCTAAAAAATGATGCATTGGCATGAATAATTTTATGAGTATGAAGGATTATGTTTTAAGACTAAATACTATTTCAGTTTCTGATACTGAAGAAGTTGGTATTAAAAATGCATTTTTAGGTGAGATGTTTACCCATCCTGAACTTCAGCAGATTAGAGTGCCCAATGGCTTTGCAATTACTGCAAGTGCATATAAACGATTTATTGAATATAATAAGCTTGATGGAGTTCATGATAAACTGCTCGCATCTTTAGATAGAAAAAATTTAGTAAGTGTCAATAAAATTGGTTTAAAAGCCAGGTCGCTGATACTTGGCGCACGAATGCCTGGGGATATAGATGATGCAATAATAGCTGCATATCATGATCTTTGTTCCGATTCTGCCATTGAAGTAGCTGTTCGAAGTAGCGAAATAAGCTTTGAAAATACTCATAAATCCAGTAAAGATTTGTATGAAACCTTTCTTAACATTAAAGGTGAAAGAGCATTAATAGAAACAGTAAAAAAATGTTTTGCATCTCTTTTTTCAGATTTGGCTTTGATTGAAAAACCTTCGACGCATCAGGCCATAGCAGTTTGTGTACAAAGAATGATTGATTCCGAAAAATCTTGTTCTGGTGTTGCATATACGTCTGATCCTGAAACCGGTTTTGCTGATGTAATTCATATCTCCGGAATTTGGGGACATCATGAAAAAAAACTTCAAAAAAGTGTAGTTTACGACGAATTTATCATTTATAAACCTTCAATTTCAACAGGTATTAAGTCAATTATTCAGAAAAAACTTGGGAGCAAAAATTATATGATTGTGCATCAGGGCGATTCTGGAATTCATACGGTTAATACTCCTGTAGAAATGCGTGATCAATTTATTTTATTGGATGAAGAGGTGATTTCAATTTCTAATTGGGGAATGATTCTGGAAAATTATTATAACAGCCCTGTAAGTATGGAATGGGCAAAAGATGGCAAATCGGAGGATCTGTATTTATTGCAAGCGAAGCCTGAATTTTTTAAAAAATTAAGAGAAAATTATGACTAAATCAGAAATAAAATTCCTCAGTGGGCCGCAATCGCGTTTTAAGGAATTTCTTTTTACTATCAATATTTTGACTCAGTTTATCAAAGGCTTCAGGGCACTGCATTTTATAGGTCCTTGTATAACCGTTTTTGGGTCAGCCCGATTTAAGGAAGATCATGAATATTATATATTGACAAGAAAAGCAGCCGGAGAATTTGCCAAGCTTGGTTTTACTATAATGACAGGTGGTGGACCCGGAATTATGGAAGCCGCAAATCGTGGGGCAAAAGATGTAGGAGGGCGTTCAGTAGCGTGTAATATTCAACTTCCAAAAGAGCAAGATCCCAATCCATATCTTGATAAATGGGTTGAAATAAAATATTTCTTTGTGAGAAAGGTTCTTTTAGTGAAGTATTCTTTTGCTTTTGTGGTCATGCCAGGAGGATTTGGGACACTGGATGAATATTTTGAAGCGATAACTCTAATCCAGACCAAAAAAATTGATGATTTTCCGGTAATTATTTTCTGCAAGGACTTTCACCAAAAATTAATTGAACATACTTTTAATATGAAAGAAAAAGGAACTATATCCAATGCAGACTTAAGTCTCTTTCTGTTAACCGATTCTATTGAAGAGGCTGTTGAATTGATTAAAGAGCAAAGCATAAAACGACATGGATTAAAAGTTGAAGAAAGAATTAAACCATTTAGATGGTTGTTCGAATCTAGGCTTAAATTTTAATTCGATTTTTATAAAAAGGATTGTAAATATGATGTTAGTGTATGCTTTTGATAATTATGCACATATTAAGTTTTACAGAATGAAAAAATATATCCATTCATTTCCGTTTAAATTGAGGTATATCTGCTTGATTATTTCACTTTTAATATCAGTTGAATTTGCCCTTGGGCAACAGCAAGTCTATAGATTTCATTCGGGATTAATAGAGGTAAGCGGATTTACCAATGCTTATAATTGGAAAATGAAGACCGATAGTGTGGATTGCAGGGCACAATTGACTTTGATCAATAAGCAGTTAAAAGCGATCAATTCATTGAGTCTGACTGTACCGGTTAATAAGTTAAGTAGTCCAAATACGTACATGGATCGTATTGCCCATAGAACTCTTAAATCCTACCCATTTGACAAAATATACTTTCATTATGTAAATTCTGAACTATTACCATGGGATGATAAGGATCAGTATTTAGTCAAGGCAAGTGGTAATCTTACCATTGCAGGAATTACTCAGATAATTAAGATGGATCTTATCGCAACCGTAATTCATGATGGCGTAATTACATTTGCAGGTTCCCATAAACTTAAACTTAGTACATTTCATGTTATACCCAAAAAATCATTAATGGGAACCTTAAAAACAAGCGATGAGGTAACGGTGAACTTTGTTGTTGGAGTTAAACAATAGTTCTGATTTGAGATTAAAATGAATTTTAGGATTCCTGTTTTTATTTCATTTTTTATGCTACTATTGCCATTCCAGGGATGTGGCCAAAAGAATTTAAATGCTATAAATTTAAATGCAGATTCTTTGCTTATCAGAGATCAGAACGAATGGTACCGAAGTATAACCGGTAGTTTCAGCTCGCAGGCTAAATAAAAGATTCTGGGATTTAAACGATCAATTTATTTCTAAATAGCCTTTAAAATCTTTAATATTATTTATTAATTCTATTTTTTTTTCAATAATCAATAATGGCAAAAAGCTTCCACTATAGAATACGTAAAATACATCGCTACCTCGGTCTTTTACTGGGAATACAATTTTTATTCTGGACCATAGGAGGGATCTATTTTAGCTGGAGTAATATGGATGAGATACATGGCGACCTGAACAGGAGGCCAGCTTCTTTAATTTCCAGTAAGTTTAATTTCATTTCTCCCGCTGCTGTCATTGAAAAAATGAAAAGCCTTGGTCAGAATGTAGATTCTATAAATGACATTAGGTTAATTCAATTATCAGGGCTGCCTTTTTATCAATTGTTGATCAAAGAGAAATTGGTATTAACTCATACAAATCATTCCAAAAAACCAGAATTTAAGGTTCAACTGGCTAATGCTATTACTGGTGAACTGCGTGGACCATTAAACGAATTGGAAGCTATAGCAATCGCAAAGGAGGGGTTTATTGGGAGTACAAAGATTCGGGAAGTAAAGCTTTTGACTGAAACATCTACTCATCATGAATATCGTTCAGGGCCTTTACCCGCTTATGCAATTAGTTTTGATCACCCTAGTAAGTCAACCGTGTTTGTAGCTACCGAGTTGGGTACCATTCAAAAGATCAGAAATGATAAGTGGCGAATATTTGATTTTTTATGGATGCTGCATACCATGGATTATCAAGGGCGTGATAATTTCGGGAATATTTTACTTAAAGGCTTTTCAATTTTTGGTCTATTTACAATCTTTTCAGGCTTTATTTTATTCTTTTTAAGTACTGGAAATCGTAAAAAAAGAATCTAAAAAAAATAAAAAAACTAATAAAAAACCCGGCTCATGAATAGGAGGCCGGCATGATATAGCGTGTATTATTAGTTACATTTTAGTTCCCTGAGGTTCTTTAGGATTAGCTGGTTTAGTGCCTTTAAGCGATAGGATAAAGTTCGATACATCCGACATTTGTTTTACTTTGAGGGTTTTTTCCCATGAGATCATACCCTTTTCAGGGATACCGTATTTAATGGTCTTAAAGATGTTGTTAACCGTACCACCGTGAATCCAATACTCATCCGTTAAGTTTGGTCCTATAATTCCTCCACCATCTGGTGCATGACAGGCGACACAATTTTGCATAAAAACAGTTTTTCCAGCAGCCAATACAATGGCGTCGTCATCAACTTTTACAGTGGTTTCATCGATCAGGTTTCCTGCTTTAGCTAAAAATACAGCTTTAGAGGCCACTGCAGCTTTCATTTCAATAGCATATTCTTCATCCTGTAATGGACTCCACTCCAATACATGATAATTAAGTAGGTAAATAACGGCGAACAGAATTGAAGCATAGAACATCGCATTGAACCATACTGGAGTAGGGTTATCAAGTTCTGTAATGCCATCAAAATCATGTTCAAGCATCATGTCCTTTTCTTCTGAAATTGGCCTTAGGCCAAGCAGCTTATTCCAAACACTTTGTTTACTGCTTATTTTAGATTTTTCTGCAGCTTGCCATTCTTCGTATTCTAGCATTTTAGTTGGCTCGGCAGCTGGTATAATTCCTGGCACCTTAATTTCATTGGCCATAACACGCACAGTTTTTAGTAAAACAACTGAAACGATGAGTAGTAGGAGGGCTACAAGAAATAAGACGATGAGCATTTCAGTATAAATATTGTTAGTTGTTGCATCTGCAGGAGTAATAACAGCCCAAACAGAATTGCTTGCAAAAAGTAGTGTGAATATAAAAATCAAACGTTTCATAATTCTATTCTTTAGTGTCAGTTAATGGAAGCTCACTCATATAACTCACGTGTTTTTTATTCATAGTCACTAGCAATACTGTAACTATTACGAAAAACACAAAAAAGATTCCAAGTGAAGTTATCAGATAGACATCTGCGCCTGTAGATTTATCAATAAATTGTCTGAACATGTTCTTTGTTGTTAATTAATTATTCTCTGTTTATTATTTTAAAGGTTGCAAAGCATTATTTCCAACTTTGATGTCGGTACCTAGTCGCTGCAGATAAGCAATTAGTGCTATGATCTCTTTATCACTGCTTACGGTTATGTTATCCTTAACCAAGTTAGCGCTGATCAGTTCAGCTTGTTGTTGAAGGTCTGCATTTGCTTGCTGCTCATATAAAGGAGCATAAGGTACACCCAGAGTTCGCATCGCATTAATCTTTGCTACAGTTGTTGTGGTATCTAGCGTTTGTTTGCCTAACCAGCTGTAAGGGGGCATAATACTGCCAGGAGACATAGTTGTTGGATCCATCAAGTGATTGTATTGCCAAGTATTGGAATATTTGCCACCTTCGCGATGAAGGTCTGGCCCGGTTCGCTTTGATCCCCATAAAAATGGATGATCATAAACGAATTCTCCCGCTTTACTGTATTCACCATAACGTTCGGTCTCAGAACGGAATGGTCTAACCATTTGGGAGTGACAGTTTACACAACCTTCACGGATATATAAATCTCGGCCCTGTAATTCAAGCGGGGTATAAGGTTTTACACTGGATATTGTTGGAATATTTGATGAGATCATGAACGTAGGCATCATCTCTACCATTCCTCCAATCAAAATAACGATGAGTGAAAGTGCCAGAAAATACATTGGTTTACGTTCCAAAGAGCGATGCCAAGTTTTTTCTGAACCATTTGGAGCATAAGCAGGTTCTAATGCCATAGCTTCTGCAGGCTCATCTGCAAGTAATACACCACTTTTGGCGGTCTTGATCAGGTTATAGGCCATTACTATAACACCAGTTAGGTATAATGTTCCGCCTATTGCCCTGAAAATATGCATGGGTAGAAGTTGAAGAGTAGTTTCAAGGAAGTTTGGATATTTTAACATTCCTTCAGGAGTAAATTCTTTCCACATCAATCCTTGAGTAAAACCAGACAGATACATGGGTATAGCATAGAATAGAATACCAAGGGTTCCAATCCAAAAGTGAAAGGCGACAAGCTTTTTAGAGAAGATCTCTGTGCGGTAAATTCTTGGTATTAGCCAGTATAGAATGGCAAAGGTTAAGAAACCGTTCCATCCAAGTGCTCCAACGTGAACGTGTGCTACTATCCAATCAGTGAAGTGAGCTATTGCATTCACTTGTTTTAAAGATAACATCGGGCCTTCGAAAGTTGACATGCCATAAGCTGTGATACCAACAACCATGAACTTTAGGTTTGTATCTTCACGAACTTTATCCCATGCACCTCTTAGGGTTAATAATCCATTGATCATGCCTCCCCAGCTTGGTGCGATCAGCATGATTGAGAACGCAACTCCTAAGGATTGAGCCCAATCTGGTAAGGATGAATATAATAAATGGTGTGGTCCTGCCCAGATATAGATAAATATCAATGACCAGAAATGCAGAATACTCAATTTATAAGAATAAACCGGACGCTGTGCCATTTTAGGAAGAAAGTAATACATCATTCCCAGATATGGAGTGGTCAAAAAGAATGCAACTGCATTATGACCATACCACCATTGAACAAGAGCATCCTGAACACCGGCATAGATATAATAACTTTTAAATGCTGAAATTGGTAATTGGAATGAATTAACAATATGCAATACCGCAACAGTAACAAACGTGGCAATGTAAAACCAGATAGCAACGTACATATGCCGCTCTCGACGTTTAATAATGGTTCCGAACATGTTAATGCCAAAAACTACCCAGATTAGCGTGATCGCGATATCAATCGGCCATTCTAATTCTGCATATTCATGCGATGTGGTTAAGCCCAATGGTAAGGTGAGCGCTGCAGAAACAATGATGAGTTGCCAAGCCCAGAAGTGAATACTGCTAAGCATGTCGCTGAACATTCTAGCTTTTAAAAGCCGTTGCAGCGAGTAATAAACACCCATGAAGATTCCATTTCCTACGAATGCGAATATTACTGCATTGGTATGTAAAGGACGAATACGACCAAACGTAGTGTACTGGTTTCCAAGGTTCATCTCCGGTTTAAAGAGTTGCATGGCTATCAACAGCCCTACAAGCATTCCGACAAGACCCCATATTACGGTGGCAATTGCGAAATTTCTTACAATTTTGTTGTCATAATTGAATTTTTCAAGCATACAATACGATTTTATTTATGAGGTAAAGCTAATTTGCCTGGCCTGACAATGATGTGACAGAACTTATTTTAAAAACTGATTCTCGTCACTTTTTGTTTTCATTTGGTAGTTCATCATCAAATAGAATTCTTACCGCTGGAGTGTAGGTATCCTCATTCTGTCCATTTTTCATGGCCCAAAAGAATGCAAGTAGAAATAGAAGCGCTAAAAACACACTGCAACCGATCAGAAAGTATAAGATGTTCATGTTAATTTGTTTTTACGTGCAAATAAATGTGTTGCAGTACTGGTAAATGAAATAATGGTAATGGTACTTAATGGCATCAAAATAGCTGCATAAAGTGGTGATAATGAGCCTTGCATAGCAAAGTATAATCCCACTGTATTGTATAATGTTGAAATCCCAAAGCTGATATATATCACTTTCATTGCATCTTTAGCCTGCTGAATAAAGTTGGGAAGCTTTTCAAATCCTGCTCCATCCAGTATGGCATCACATCCTGGCGAGAAGTTATTGATGTTATCAGTAACTGCAATTCCAAGATCACTTTGTTTGAGTGCTCCTGCATCATTTAATCCATCGCCTAGCATCATTACTTTATTGTTTTTTTGCTGCAGTGCATAGATGTAGTTCAGTTTATCTTGCGGACTTTGGTTGAAATGCATCTGATCTTCCCATGGGAACGCCGGAAGTAAAAATTCACGTTCAGAATCTTGGTCTCCTGAAAGTAAATGCATATTTAGTTTGTTTCCTAATTTAGTGAAGAGCTCTTTTAAACCCTGACGCCAGCATTGTCTGAAACTGAAATAACCGGCATAATGATCGCCGATCTGAATATAAATGGTTCCAGTATCTTTCTTCTCTGATCTTATATTAATAAATGATGCACTACCAATTTTCACCATTTTATTATTCACTAAACCTTCAATGCCTTTACCGGGAATCTCCTGATAGTAACTGACAGTAAAATATTCATTGATTTTCATCCACTTGACTAGCTCCCTACTCAGCGGATGTCCTGAATTTCGTGCCAATGAACTGATCATACATTGTTCTTCATGGCTAAGATTGCCTTCAAAACTGATTCGGAAACCTTCAGGAGCAGTTATGGTACCTGTTTTATCGAATACAAGGGTGTTGATTTTCGCCATCTGCTCAACTACAGCCGTATTTTTTAGATAGAATTTATTCTTATCAAAAATGCTGAGTACTGCTGATAATGTAAAAGGCGAACTGAGAGCCAAGGCACATGGGCAGGCAATGATCAGGACTGCTGTTAGAGATTGCCATGCTTTGGCACGATCATCAAACATCCAGAAAGCTGCCGATCCAAAAGCAATAATTAAGAGCACAATACTGAAATACCTGCTTATCGTATCGCTGAAGGTGTCAATTTTTCTTTTATTTCCTTCAAATGCTTCATTATTCCAAAGACTGGTTAAATAACTTTGCGATACAGGCTTGATCACTTCAAGCTCAATGGCTTCATTAATTTGTCGCCCTCCGGCATAAACTATTTCACCTAATATTTTTTGCACTGGTGCTGATTCGCCCGTTACAAAGCTAAAATCAATCACAGCATCCCCTTTCATTAGTATGGTGTCGGCAGGTATAATCTCATTATTACGAATCAGGATACGGTTACCAACCTTTAGTTCATCCATTGGGATAGGTTTCTCAATTCCTTCACTGATCAAAGTAACTGCCACAGGAAAGTATGAACGATAATCGCGTTCAAAAGATAAATGATGATACGTTCGCTCTTGAACCCATTTGCCAATCAGTAAAAAGAAAACTAGTCCGCAAAGCGTATCTATAAATCCGGCACCAGTACCGCTCCCAATCTCATAGATTGAACGGATGAACATCACTGCAATTCCTAATGCAAGAGGGAAATCAAGATTTAGAACCTTATTCCTTAAATTTTTCCATGCAGAAATAAAATAGTCGCGGCCACTATAAAATACTACAGGAATGGCAAATGCAAGATTTAGCCAGCCAAAAAACGTTTTGAACTGATGTTCAAAGGCTGCCATTCCAAAATATTCAGGAAAGCTTAAGAGCATCACATTTCCAAAACAGAAACCTGCTACCGCAATTTTTTTGATGATGTCGCTGTCAGACAATTTATTCTGCTCTTTCACCACATCCTGTAAACTGATAACCGGTTCATAACCAATTGCAGCAAGCATTCTGATAAGTTCGCGTAAAGAGAATTCCTTGTGTTTGAACGTGATCACCACCTGTTTTTTCAGAAAATCGATGCGTGAGTTTATAATAGATGCATTGATCTTGTATAAATGCTCTAGTAACCATAAACAAGAACTGCAATGTATGGCTGGGATATAAAGTGTAATGATGCTTACATTTTCGTCAGCGTAGTCGAGTAAAGAAGAAGCAATCTTAGGTTCATCCAGATAATCGTAATGTGTCGATTTACTATCTTGAGTTTTCCCCGGATTAGTGTTATATGAATAATAATTACAGAGTTGATTTTCAGAAAGAATAGTGTAAACACTCTGGCAGCCAATACAACAAAAATTTCTTTCGTCGTAATGAAATTGATCTTCTATGCAGTCATTACCACAATGAAAGCATTGCGTTAAGATTTCAACTTGGCCTTGAATTTCTGAATTATTCATGCCACCAAAAATCACTTCAATTTAGGTCTGGCGAAATGACTCTGATTATTAAAACTTGTGATCTCAATCACATTATCAGCTATTTTTACTAAATACTTAGCATTCGTCTTTTAATAAATTTTAATATTTCTACCCACATTACACCTATAAATGCAGCTAATAGACCATATGAAAATTCATTAAACGAAAGTGGCACAAATTCAAAAATATCCTGAAAGGGCTTGTAATAAATTGACAATACTAAAATTAGCATAGAAATTCCTAGAACCATAGGAATTAAGCGATTTGGATATCGTATTGTAGTGAAAATTGAATAATAAAATGATCTGTTGGAAAGCGTCAAAAAAATATTGCTGAAGATTAGTGTACTGTAAATGATTGTTCGAACTTCAACGATACTGTATTCATTGACCATATAATAATATCCCATTCCCAGGCAGGAAGCCGTGATAAAAATGCCCTGAATAATACTAATTGATAATTCATTAATAGAGAAGAAGCTTCTGCTCAATTTTCGAGGTGGCTTGTTCATCGAATTGCTTTCAATGGGTTCATTTTCAAAAATAATAGAACATGTTGGCCCCATTATAAGTTCTAGAAATATTACATGGACTGGTGTGAATATATTAGTGTATTTCCAAAAAAGGATTAGGGGTACTGTCACAATCAGGATGATGGGTATATGAATTGAAATAATATATTGAATTGCTTTTTTCAGGTTTTCATATATTCTTCTGCCAATAGCGATTGCCTCAACCATATGCCTAAGGTCATCATCTATCAGAATGAGAGACGCAGCCTGTCTAGCTACTTCAGAACCTTTTTTGCCCATGGCTATTCCAATATGAGATGATTTTAATGCCAAACTGTCGTTTACCCCATCGCCAGTCATAGCCACCACATGGCCCATTTGTTTAAGGATATTGATGATCCTCAGTTTAGCCTCAGGGAACATTCGGGTATAGATATTTACTTCATCTGCCGAGCGTTGAAGTTCTTCATCGCTCATTTCCACAAGTTCTTTCCCATCCAGCGTTCTTTTCCCAACGTAAAACCCGCATTGTTTGGCGATAGCTGAAGTTGTTAACGCATTGTCGCCAGTAATGATCTTTACTTTAATTCCTGCCTGATAGAACTGGTTAAAAACCTGATCAATATTTTTTTTCGGAGGGTCATAAAATGCGAGCAAGCCTAAAAATATAAAACTAAACTCCTGTTGTTTTTCGGGGAATGAATTCCCTTTATAATCTGTTTTCCCAACACCAAGAACCCTGAAACCCTGAGATGCTAAAACCTTGATTTTTGCATTAATTGTCTTTTTTTCAGATTTATTGAGATCTGAAACGCTCATCATAGCCTCTGGTGCTCCTTTAGCAGCAAGGCGATAATCGCCAAGCATGTTTTCAAAGATATGTGTCATCATTGGAGGTTGACCGTCAAGCGGATATTCATGAATCATTTTAAAATCGACTCTAGCATCATGCAGAGTCAGCTTTTTATAAAGATCATGTAAGGCTATTTCCATTGGATCAAAAGGTACAGGCTCGCTTGCCCACATCCCATATTCAACTATTTCATCTAAAGATTTCTGCGCTTTAATTTGCGCTGCATTGTGGGTCTCTTTGGTTTGGTGATTGTATATGGATGCCAGCTCCATTTTATTCTCTGTAATGGTTCCTGTTTTATCAATGCAGATCACTGTTGCCGCACCCAGAGTTTCTACCGTATTAAGACCTTTGACCAATATTCCTATTTTTGAAAGTTTCCATGCTCCAAGAGCCATGAATGTGGTGAATGCCACCGGAATCTCTTCAGGCAGAATAGACATTGCCAAAGTCAATGCCATTAATAAGCTGTCAAGAAATTTTTGAGTCTGGAAATAGTAGAAACCCAATACCAGTAAAAAACAAATCATACCCGCAATAGTCATCGACTTGACAAAACTTAGGATCTGCTTATAAAGAGGTGCTTTCTCCATTTTTATATCTTTAGCCAGTTTGGCTAACTGGGCCGCCCTACTGTCTGCTCCACTTGCAGTTACTTCATAAACTGCCAGGCCAGAAATAGCCAGGGTGCCCTGAAATACTAAATTGTTGTCTTTGGCTATACTTTTTCTTACCGAAAATGACTCGCCGGTAAGTACTGATTCATTCACCGCAAAATCATTGCAATGAACAATAATCCCATCTGCTGCCACTATTGCCCCCTCTTCTGAAATAAGAAAGTCGCCCTGAACAATTTCTTGCGAAAATATTTCAATTACCTTTCCATTACGAATAACCTTGGTTTTGGAAGCGGTTAAGACTTCGAGTAATGATAGAGCTTTACGGGTACGAAATGTTTGAAAAAAAGAAATTGTAGAAACCAATATCACTGCAGAAAGTAGAAAAATAGCTTCCGAAAATTCGCCAAGTAAAAGATAAACAACTACCGAAGCAATCAGAAGTATGAAAATCGGTTCAAAAATCGTTTCCTTCAATATAATACTGAATTCGCTCTGCTGCTTGCTCTGAAGCACAAGATCCTTTTGCCGATTCTTTGCTTCAGCACTGCTTAATCCTGAAAATGGAAAGGGGTTATTTAGCACCAATGATTGATTTGAATAAAGGATGGATTAAAGTGTTAATTTAATCAAATTCTAGTTAGCAGATTAAATTGATTGCTATTATTGACGAAGATCATATTATTTTGATTCCTGCATGGATTTTTCCTGAATCTATTAATCAGCGCTAATTAAATTTAATTTGGATGCCAGTTCCTAAATTCTTTTTCATAATTTAAAACCTTCAAAACCTTCAAATCTTATGAAAAAGTCTTTCTTTGTTTTTGCTTTTCTATTGGGCATGAGCCTGATGTTTCTAAGTTTTAAAGGCTATTTTACGGGCGATCAAGACTGGCCAGAATACCTGGGAGGGGCAGACAGGAATCATTATTCAAACCTTTCACAAATAAACATTTCTAATGTAAGCACTCTTGAGCCGGTATGGGAATTTCATACTGGAGATTCAGGTCAGGTTCAATGTAATCCTATCATAGTTGGAAACAGGTTGTTTGCCTTAACAGCATCCAATCATCTTTTTGCACTCGACGCTGCAACTGGTAAAGAACTCTGGCGTTTTGCTCCCGAGCAAAAAAGTGCCGCTAATGTAAACAGGGGGGTTGCTTATTGGGAAAAAGGTAAAGACAAAAGAATTCTATACACGTACTTAACCTGGCTTTATGCCATAAATCCATTAACCGGTAAACCGATAACTTCTTTTGGCGAAGGTGGTAGAGTTAGTTTGAAAAGCGGACTAGGAAAAGATGCTGAGTTAAAATTTGTTTCGTCAACTACTCCCGGAACTATTTATGGTGATCTTATTGTCATGCCCTTGCGTTTAGACGAAGGTGCGGGTGCAGCATCGGGATATATTCAGGCATTTAATATTCAAACCGGAAAAATAGCATGGGTTTTTAAAACTATACCTCATCCGGGTGAACGAGGATATGATACCTGGCCTGCTGATGCATATAAAAATTCGGCAATCGGTTCTGCCAATAATTGGACGGGTATGTCGGTTGATCGTAAACGGGGAATAATTTATATTCCAACAGGATCAGCTGCTTTTGATTTTTACGGTGGTAATCGGAAAGGGTCAAATTTATTCGCTAATTCTCTTATTGCATTAAATGCAAAGACAGGGGAGTATATCTGGCATTTTCAAACTGTTCATCATGACATCTGGGATCGTGACTTGCCAGCTCCGCCAAACCTGATCACCATTAAGAGGGATGGTAAAAGTATTGATGCTGTAGCTCAGGTTACCAAGTCAGGCTATGTTTTTGTATTTGATCGCGAAAATGGAACACCTTTGTTTCCAATTGATGAAATACCTTTCCCACAATCCACTCTGCCTGGCGAAGAAACTTGGCCTACTCAGCCCATACCACGTTTGCCAAAACCATTCGCTAGAAATTCGATAACAGAAAATGATATCACTCATTTTTCTTCTAAAAGAGATTCCTTGCTTACCATTTATAGGAACGCCAATAAAGGGCCATTTCATCCGCTTGACTTTAAAGAATCCATTATTTTTCCTGGCCCTGATGGGGCAGCAGAATGGGGTGGGCCGGCAGTTGACAAGGAAGGTATAATGTATGTTAATTCAAATGAGATGGCTTGGCTATTCAGTCTGAGTAAAAAAGATAAGGCTTCAAATGTTGCAAGTACCGGGAAGTCATTGTATTTGAATAATTGCCAAACCTGTCACAAAGCTGATTTCTCAGGAAATCCACAAAGTGGATACCCTGCATTAGTGGGAGTCCGTGAACGTCTGGGCCGTACAGTAGTTACCAATTTGATTAAAAATGGAAAGGGAATGATGCCAGGCTTTAGCCAAATTTCGGATCAGGAAAAGCAGGCCATTATATCCTATATTTTTGGTGAAGAAAAAGCAGAAGCACTTGCTGTAGCAAAAGATAAATATCCAGATGTGCCCTATCGTTTTAACGGATATAATAAATTTCTGGATGAAAAGGGCTATCCAGCAATTACTCCACCGTGGGGTACTCTTACTGCTATTAACTTGAATACAGGTCAGCACCTTTGGCAAATTCCATTGGGTGAAATAAAAGAATTTACTAAAAAAGGTATTCCAGTAACTGGAACAGAAAATTATGGTGGACCTCTAGTTACAGCTGGCGGACTGTTATTCATTGCTGCAACCAAGGATAATACCTTCCGCGCTATTGAAAAGAAAACCGGTAAAATAGTTTGGGAATATCCTTTACCAGCTTCTGGTTTTGCCACCCCTTCAACTTATCAATTGAATGGTAAGCAATATATTGTTATAGCCTGCGGCGGAACTAAGCTTGGAATGTCAAAAGGAGATAGTTATGTTGCTTTTGCACTTGGAAATCCATTAAAATAAAGATCAGGTTACCGCGCATTATTTAGAATTGAAAAAGCAACATTCAAATTCTTTTAATTACACTTAGTAATTAGGAGCGAAGCAGCTTTCTTCTGAGATAGTAATAGCGGTAGCGAATATTGTCGTAGACCAAGGCAACAACTAGGCAGCCTGAGGCAATTAGTAATGACTTGATGCCGAATGAATTATAGGAAAACCCTCCAAGAATACACCCTGAAAAGAAAAAAATAATGATGATCATTCTCAATTTGATACTGCGGTAAAGCTTTTTAAGTTCATCCTCCTGACGGTAAAAAAATAATTGAGAGAGTTCAATTCCAAGATCAGTAAATAAACCGGTCAGGTGCGTTGTTCTAACTATTGAATTTGAAACATTGGTAACTAGTGCATTTTGCAGACCCATAGCAAACAATAACAGAAAGGCTAAGTATTCATAATTCAAACCAGCATCCAACCAATGAAACCCCCAGATTCCAACAAAACTGAGAATAATGATTTCCAAACCCATTGGTACCGTATGGGCAATCAGTGGATTTTTTTTCGAACTCAGCTCAATCAAAACGCTAGAAATGAAAGCTCCGGATAAGAATGCCAAAATATAGAATAAAAAAGCTACAGCATTTAGGTACCGATTATTGACTATTTCCTCCGCAAAGAATGCAAAATGTCCGGTTACATTCGTAGTTAATGTATGAATAGAAAGCACACCGACGATATTAACAATGCCAGCAGTTAATGAAAGTATAGCAGCTAAACGACGATTGTGAATAAAGGTTCTCCCTTTACCTTTATGGCGGAACATATCTGTTTTTTCTTAAAATTACGACATTTTAATGGTAAAATTCTTACGATATACCCCGAAATGATTATCTGATTTAGATTTTTAACTTAATCTTCATATTAATTAGTCATCTAAGTTTATGAGCCTATTTCTTGATCAGTTCTGTCTTTTAGATGATTAATTATGTCCTGATCATTCATAGCTCTACCCGTATAAAATTCTCATTGATTTTACACTCATATTTAGTAATTTGCTTTACATAAATTCAATCAAATAACCATGAAAAAAATAGTTTTGACCCTTGTATTTCTTAGTGCTTTAGCGTTCTCTACATTTGCACAAATTCCTCCAATGACTCTTTCAACAACAGCTTTTGCTGATGGAACGATCATACCCATCAAATACAGCCAGGCAGCACCAGGTGCAGCAATAGGTGAAGGAACCTCTCCTGCTTTAAGCTGGACCAATGTTCCTGCCGGTACTCAGAGTTTAGTACTTCATATGCATGATCTAGATTTTGTACGTAATAAAACTACAGATGATCAGGTGCATTGGTTGGTATGGAATATTCCTGCGAATAAAAATAGCCTTTCAGAGGGACTACCAAGAGGAGCGAGCTTGCCAGATGGAAGCAATCAGATAAGTGTAACTGGTCCGGTTTACCGTGGTCCCGGAGCAGCTGCAAATGGCCCACTACATCATTATATGTTTGAGATCATCGCATTGGATATTAAATTGGATTTTCCTGCAGTGAATAATGATCCTTTTGAAACCAGAGCCAAAGTTATGCAGACCATACAGGGACATATACTTGGAAAAGCTGTTTATGGTGGTTTGTTTAAAAGGCCACAATAAAATTTCGTTGTACTGATTTAATTAAATTTCAATGTGCTTGGTGTTACCCACCAAGCATTTTATAATTTCATTCCGCTCATAACCGCGGGGGACAGCATATCGGATAATGAGATTTCGAAAAAAGTTTGAATTTAATATTAAAATCAAATTTTCTTTAGGCGCTTAGTATCCACCGCTGGTCCAAAGGACTCCATTGGAGCGGGGGAATAAAAGGGGGTGGTTTTTAATTTTAGATTGAGAATCATCGACTATAGGAAAGTGCTTGGTGTTACCAAGCATTTTATAATTTCATTCCGCTCATAGCCGCGGGGGCCTAGTCCTTTTTCTATAGGAAAAAAGTACCAAGCCGAGGCGGTACGACGAGACCATGAGGGCCTTTAAAAAACAATAAACTACACCGAATAAACCCCACCGCTGCGCCTGCTGCTATGAAAGGCAGTGCGAGGGCTGGGTCTGTAATTGCCGCACCAGTCAATGCGGAACAACGGGTATTAAAGGCTTGTGCGAGCGTGGCGGATAAGAATAATTTGATTAACCATCATGTGCGGCATTGGACAGGGCGTTAGCTCTAATTTCATTTCAAAACAAAAATCAAAGCCCTGTACGCGGCCGTTGGTGGATGAACGTTCATAACCCCCACTAACGATCACTTTAGTAGCCTGCCAGATTTTAACTAAAAAGAATAAATGCCCATTGAAGCAGAATACCCGTGCGGTGGGATGAAAGAACGGCGGGCCAGGTGTATGGCCTAGAGGGCTGAAGCATCGTTCTTTCTTGATGTTTTGGATACTTTTTCATCAAGAAAAAAGTATCAAATAATATTTGCTCCAAAGGAGTCCCCTGGACCACAGGCAAAAACAAATTTTCTTTTGCTTAGTGGTACCCACTAAGCATGTATAATTTCATTCCGCTCATAGCCGCGGGGGCCTTACCTTTTTCTGTAGGAAAAAAGTACCAAGCCGAGGCGGTACGACGAGACCATGAGGGCCTTTAAAAAACAATAAACTACACCGAATAAACCCCACCGCTGCGCCTGATGCTATGAAAGGTTCTGCGAGGGCTAGGACGGTAATTGCCGCACCAGTCAAGGCGGGAAGAACGGTTATTAAAGGTCTGTGTCCGTAGGACTCCTTTGGAGCAAGCGTGGCGGATAAAAAAATTGCGTGTCGGATAAATAAAATGTGCTTCACACGTGTACTATTTACTTTGCGTGTGCTACTCCCAACAAGATATTCCCTAATGCCCAAGTTTTTGCTAAATTCTAATGATTAGAAATCTCTTTTAAATAAAACAACCTGAATTAGTATTATTGTAATATGATCTTGCATACCAAATTGGTTTTGAGGCCGATTTTTATGGTTTTATCGAATTTATTTATAAAATTGAATACTAATCCTTTTTAAAATAGGTGATTATGGCCAAAAACAAGTATTTTTTCCCTTTTATCATGATTACCTCCCTCTTTTTTATGTGGGGTTTCGTTCATAATCTAGATCCTATTCTGATCCCTCATCTCAAAAGATCCTTTAGCTTAAATAACCTACAGTCCTCTCTTGTTGATTCTTCTGTATTCATAGCTTATCTTCTTATGGCTATCCCGGCAGGTATTTTAGTTAAAAATTATGGGTATAAATCAGGAATTATTACAGGTTTATTGTTGTTTGCGGTAGGCTCATTTTTGTTTATTCCGGCTGCTGATACCGGTCAATATTTATTCTTTTTAGGAGCTTTGTTTATCATTGCCTGTGGACTCACCATTCTCGAGACCGTAGCCAATCCCTATGTTTCTCTTCTTGGTGACCCGGAAACGGCAACCAGACGTTTAAATTTTGCTCAATCATTCAACGGTTTAGCAGCTTCTATGGCTCCGATCATTGGTGCCAGATTAATTTTGGCCGAAGGCTCAAGCGATGAAGAGCTCAAAGCAATGACTGAAAGTGCCCGACAATTATCGCTTGCTGCAGAAGCATCCAGTGTGAAAACTCCGTATCTGATCTTAGGAGGAGTTATTTTGGCCATTGCACTCATCTTCTATTTTATTCGTCTACCAGAAATTAAGCAGGATGATGAACAAGGAGAAAGCAAAAATGTATTTCACGCCCTTCGGCACAAGCATCTGAGCTGGGCCGTAGCTGCTCAGTTCTTTTATGTTGGAGCCCAGGTCTGTATTTTCAGCTTCTTTATTTTATATGCTGTTGAAGTTGCTCAGATCGATAAAGTGCTTGCAGCAGATTATTTAGGATGGGGATGCGGATTAGCCTTTATGGTTGGGAGGTTTATCGGAGTATTTTTTATGAGATTTATTGCCTCTGAACGACTTCTGGCGATATATTCAGTTCTATGTATCCTGTTATGTATTCCAGCAATTTTTATGCAGGGATACATCGCCATATATTCCGTAATTGGCATCGCTTTTTTCATGTCAATCATGTTTCCAACAATTTTTTCACTCGGAATTAAAGGTCTTGGTAGAGATACTGAATACGGCAGCAGTTTAATAGTGATGGCCATCGTAGGCGGTGCTGTTTTACCCTTAATTTTCGGATACATTGCAGATCAAACCGGTAGCCTTCAATTTGGCCATGTGGTAAGTTTGGGCTGCTTTTTGGTAATCCTCGCATTTGCTCTAAAAGGGCATAAAATAGTTAAAAACGAAATCCCCAATGGATAGATACTGCCTAACGCTCGACTTGAAGGATGATCCCAAACTAATCGCAGAATATGAAGCCTGGCATCAGAAAGTCTGGCCAGAGATCATTAATAGTATCCGTAACTCAGGAATTGAAAACATGCAGATCTATCGCTTCGCCAACAGGCTTTTTATGATCATGGAGGTTAATAAAAAGTTTAGTTTTGAGAAAAAAGGGAAAGCCGATGCCACAAATGCAAAAGTTCAGGAATGGGAAGAACTGATGTGGAATTATCAGCAGGCTATTCCTGGTGTAAAAGCAGGTGAGAAATGGGTGCTGATGAATAAAATATTTGAATTATAAATTACTATGAATACGAATTTCGAAAAGGTTAATAAGCATCGCTTTTTACAGATCCATCCATTGGATAATGTACTGGTTGCTTTACAGGATATGAACTTAGGAGAGGAGATCTTGTTTAACAGTCAGACATTTAGGCTGAGCACAGACGTTTCCGCAAAGCATAAATTTGCATGGGTTCCCTTCAAAGAAGAGGATAAGATTTACATGTATGGAGTATTGGTTGGCCGCGCCAGCAAGCCTATTGCACTGGGCGAATCAATCACGACTCAGAATATGTACCATGCGTCTAGCGATTTCGTGCTGGGCCAGCGCAAATTAGATTGGCAGAAGCCGGATACATCTAATTTTGAAGGCAAAACCTTTAATGGCTTTCATCGTGCAGATGGCTCAGTTGGTACTTCAAATTACTGGCTGGTTATTCCATTGGTATTTTGTGAAAATCGCAATGTAAATGTCCTTAAAGAAGCATTGGATGAAAAATTGGGCTATAAAAAGGCTAAAAGCTATGAAAACGAGGTTGAAAGCCTTATTTCATTGTATAGAACCGGAAAATCAACAGAAGAAATTCTAAATGCCGACTTGCAATCTACGCCTGAAGGAGCAGAAAAGACTCGGTTATTTCCAAATATCGACGGAATTAAATTTCTTACCCATGATATGGGATGTGGTGGGACCAAGCAGGATTCAGATACGCTATGCGGACTGATTGCCGGCTATATTACCCATCCCAATGTAGCAGGGGCTACTATTTTGAGTCTGGGTTGCCAGCATTCACAGATTAGCACCTTGCAAAATGAGATCAACAAGCGGGATAGTTCATTCAGCAAACCGCTTGCAATTCTGGAACAACAAGATTTGGGGACCGAAACAAACCTGATGCAAGAAGCGCTGAAACGTACTTTCGCCGGTTTGGTTGATGCCAATAAGACCGTCCGCAGGCCAGCACCACTTTCAAAATTATGCATAGGTCTTGAATGTGGTGGATCTGATGGTTTTTCAGGGATATCGGCTAATCCGGCACTGGGTTATCTCTCCGATATTCTTGTTTCTCTTGGCGGATCAGTTGTATTATCTGAATTCCCAGAATTGTGCGGGGTGGAGCAGGAGTTAAGTGACCGCTGTGTGGATGAGGATACGGCCAATCGTTTTATGCATTTAATGCGGACATATAACGCAAGGGCCGAAGCCGATGGCTCGGGTTTCTATGCCAATCCTTCACCTGGAAATATCCGGGATGGATTGATTACTGATGCTATGAAATCAGCTGGAGCAGCTAAAAAAGGAGGATCCTCTCCCGTCGCAGCTGTTCTTGATTATCCAGAAAAAGTAACGAAAATGGGCTTGAACCTATTGTGTACCCCAGGTAGTGATGTGGAAAGCACCACTGCAGAAGTGGCTTCGGGTACGAATATTGTTTTATTTACTACTGGACTGGGAACTCCTACAGGAAATCCAGTTGCACCTGTAATCAAGCTGAGTACTAATACAAAAACATTTTTTAAAATGCCTGATATTATCGATATTAACTGCGGAACGATAATCGATGGTTCAGAAACAATTCAAGAGAACGCACATCGGATTTTAGACTATGTAATTAGTGTAGCAAATGGTGAAGTTCAGCCCAAAGCTGTTCAACTTGGGCAGGATGATTTTATCCCATGGAAACGTGGTGTATCACTTTAATAATTTTAAAAAGATAAAAATATGTTTAGTTTAAAAGGAAAAACAGCCGTAATTACCGGTGGTGGAAGTGGTATCGGAAGAGGTATTGCTAAAGTATTTGCAGCGCAAGGTGCCGATGTTAAAATTTTGGAACTTAATCAGGATGCAGGCCTTGCCGTATGCAAAGAGATCATCGAAGCAGGTGGATCAGCATCTGTTCACGGATGCGATGTGTCAAAGCAGTCGGAGGTTGTTTCTTTATTCAATAGTATCGGGAAGGTCGATATTTTGGTTAATAATGCAGGTATTGCTCATGTGGGTAGGGCCGACACCACCTCAGAAGCAGACCTGGATAGAATTTACAATGTGAATGTAAAGGGTGCCTACAACTGTCTTTTTGCCACTATTCCTTTGATGAAGAAAAATGGTGGTGGTGTTATCCTGAACTTGGCATCTATTGTTGCTATTGTTGGTGTAGCTGATCGCTTTGCTTATTCAATGAGTAAAGGTGCCATTTACGCAATGACACTTTCTGTAGCGAAAGATTACCTGGCAGATAACATTCGTTGTAACAGCATATCTCCTGCTAGGGTTCATACACCTTTTGTAGATGGATTCATTGCTAAAAACTATCCTGGTCAGGAGAAAGAAATGTTCGAAAAACTTTCTAAAACTCAGCCGGTTGGCAGAATGGCAACTCCAGATGATATTGCGGCAATTGCCTTGTACTTATGCGCAGATGAATCTAGTTTTGTAACCGGAAATGATTATCCGATTGATGGAGGCTTTATTAAATTGAATAGTTAATACGTATTCAATTCAAGTTAAAGGGTATTTGACCCTATTTATACGATTCTCAAACTAAAAAATATACAAATACAATGAAATTAATCAGGTGGGGAAAACCCGGATTGGAAAAAACAGGAGTAATTATTAATGAGGTAAAATACGATACTTCAGCTTTTGGAGAAGACTACAATGAAGCCTTTTTTGAAAATAACGGACTTACTCGTCTGGAGTCATTTTTAAAGAATAATGAAGGTAGGCTTCAGCCTGTTGGAGATCATGAGCGTCTGGGTTCACCGGTTGCACGACCTTCAAAAATTCTATGTATAGGATTAAATTATGCCAAGCATGCTGCAGAAGCAAAAATGGCAATCCCGGCAGAGCCAATTCTATTCATGAAATCCACCACCTCCTTATCGGGACCATTTGACCCGATCGTGATACCGAAAGATTCGGTAAAATCAGACTGGGAAGTTGAGTTGGCCTTTGTGATTGGTAAAAAAGCTAGTTATGTAACTGAAGCTGAGGCTTTAGACTATGTTGCCGGGTACGTACTTCATAACGATGTTTCTGAACGTGAATGGCAGCTGGAGCGTGGCGGAACCTGGGACAAAGGAAAAGGATGCGATACTTTTGCCCCGCTTGGTCCATTTTTGGCTACCGCTGATGAGATCGCTGATCCTCATAAATTGAGATTATGGCTAAAGTTGAACGGTAAAATTTTACAGGACAGTAATACAGATGATTTGATCTTCAATGTTCCTTTCCTGATCTCTTATGTCAGTAAATTCATGACCCTATTACCTGGTGATGTAGTTTCAACAGGTACCCCTGCAGGTGTAGGTATGGGCTTTAATCCATCAATCTTCCTGAAATCAGGAGATGTGATTGAGCTGGGTATCGACGGACTAGGAGTTTCAAGACAGGAAGTAAAAGCCTATGGAGAAAGTTGATGCACATCAGCACTTCTGGAAATTTGATCCCATAAGGGATAGTTGGATCACAGAGGATATGGAAGTCATTAAACATGATTTCCTTCCTCATGATCTGAAACCCTTGATGGATGCCAATGGGCTGAACTCTTGCATCGCCGTTCAGGCTGATCAGTCAGAAAATGAAACCGATTTCTTACTCAGCCTTGCAACAGAAAATGAATTTATTAAAGGAGTGGTGGGCTGGATAGATCTTTGCGCTGATACCATCCATGAACGACTTGAACATTATTCTCAATTTCCTAAACTTAAAGGATTTAGGCATATTCTGCAGGCAGAGCCAATCGAATTTATACTCAAACCCGAATTTCAACGAGGTATATCTGCACTGCAATTGTACGGATTTACCTACGACATTCTCATTTACCCGCAGCACCTGTCTGTCACCTCAGACCTTATCCTTGTAGGTAATGAGCAGAGATTTATACTCGACCACCTGGCCAAACCCAACATTAAAAATGGCACTTCTGCAACATGGGCAGCAGATTTAAAAAAACTCGCCTCCCATAAAAACGTATTCTGTAAACTCTCAGGAATGGTAACCGAAGCAGACCACAGCGCATGGAAGAAGGAAGATATTTATCCATATATGGACAAGGTGCTTGAATTTTTCGGTCCCGAACGCCTGTTATTCGGCTCAGATTGGCCAGTATGCCGGCTTGCGGCAAGTTATGGACAGGTTTGTGATCTAATGAATGACTATTTAGATAGATTAACAATTCATGAACAGGAATTGATCTGGGGCAAGAATGCCACCCTGTTTTATAAATTATGATACATTTTTCCGGTCATTATACAACATCATACTTCTTAAATAATAATTATTGTAAATTTAATTCATGGATCTACATCTAACTGATAAGGTAATTATTGTGACTGGCGGTGCCAAGGGCATAGGAGCAGGAATCGTGAAAGTTTTAGCTGCAGAGGGAGCAATTCCTGTGGTAGTTGGCAGAAATGAAGAGGATAACCTAAAGCTGATCGCCGAAATTGAAGCAGGCGGTGGCCGTGGCTCCCAAATCGTTGCCGAACTTACTCAGCCAATGGAATGTGAGAATGTGGTCAAACTGACCTTGCAAAAATGGGGTAGAATAGATGCTTTGGTAAATAATGCCGGGGTGAATGATAATGTTGGACTAGAAAGCGGTAATTATCAGCGATTTATTGATAGTTTACATAAAAATGTAGTGCATTATTACCTGATGGCTCATCATGCCTTGCCCGCGTTAAAAGCTTCACAAGGATGCATCGTAAATATTGGTTCAAAAGTGGCCGAAACCGGTCAAGGAGGGACTTCGGCCTATGCTGCTTCCAATGGCGCCCGCAATGCCCTGACCCGCGAATGGGCCGTTGAACTATTAAAAGAGGGGATCCGTGTTAATTCAGTAATTGTCGCAGAATGTTATACTCCACTTTATGAAAGCTGGATAAAAACGCTTCCCAATCCAAAAGAAACCTTGCAGGAGATCATTAAAAAGATTCCCCTAGGGAAAAGAATGACCACCGCAAAAGAAATCGCTGATACCGTTGCTTTTCTCTTATCTGACCGATCATCTCATACCACCGGACAATTGATCCATGTGGATGGGGGATATACGCATTTGGATAGAGCGATAGGTTGAAAGTAGAAAGGGGAAAGCAGAAAGCCAAAAGCCAAAAGCGGGAAGTAATAAGTTATAAGTATAAAGCTGAAAGCGAAATTTTGTTTATTAGATATTTATGCACCCTAACCAACTTATTAACTAACTACCTAACCAACAGATAACAGACAACAGATAACAGACAACAGATAACAGACAACAGACAACAGATAACAGACAACAGATAACAGATAACAGATAACAGACAACAGATAACAGTCCTCACCCCTTACTTAAAAAATCCAGCACTCGCCGTATCTCTCACCACACCATTATCATCCCGGTAAATAAAATAGGCTTCCAAATCTTTATGTTTTTTTAGGAAGGCAAATGCTTTTTCAATGCCTAATCCGATGAGTACATTGTCATACCCGTCTGCACTCATCGCATTTCTAGTTTTAACCGTTACACTGATCATCTTATTATCAATCGGACGGCCGGTTTTTGGATCCATGAGATGGGAGAGTTTCTTCGATCCGTTCTGGATAAACTTTCGGTAATTACCTGATGTGGTTATTGCTCCGGCATGCAATTCAATAACTTTCTGAATGATGGGTTCGTCATTTCCATTTTCTGCTGGCTGCTCGATCCCAATTCGCATGAGCTGATTTCCGGGTTGTTTTCGACCTTTTACCCGGATCTCGCCGCCAATTTCGATCAGGTAATTTTGAACGCCTTTACTTTCTAAATGCTTGGCAATCACATCTACGCTATAGCCCTGGGCAATACCATTGACATCAATTTTAAGACAGGGAATGGTTTTGATTAGCCGTTTGCCTTCTATACGGAGTTTATCAGAACCTGAACAAGATAGGGCTCTAGCAATTTCGGAATTGCTTGGTTCTATGCTATGTTTCTTCGCACCAAATCCCCATGCCTCCACGATTGGCAATATGCTGATGTCAAACACGCCCTCACTTTCTTTCCAAATTTTCATTGAACGCTGCACAACTTTAAAAAGATGATCATCCATGATCAGTCCATTCGCCGAATTATTGAATTGATTAATCAGGGAATAGGGTTTGTAAATGGAAAGGGAACTGTCTAGCTCATTGAAAAGTTGATTGATGGAACTGCTACTGATGATCGCAGATTTAGCATAATAGGTGATCTGATAACTGGTGCCCTGAGCAAAGCCCTCAATTTTATAAGCGGCTGATAATGATGCTTGCCTTCGGTTGAGCGAGCAGGAGCTGATAATTGAGAATGTGAAAATGAAAAATAGGATTAATAAAAATCTGTTTATCTTACTTCCGCACGTATTCTTAAACCTCCCATTATTCATAGTCTAGTTAGTCCCTTTTAATGTTTCTGATTGCTCCGGTAGTGATATAATATTTCGCAATCATATTGGGTACTTCCCATGTAGGCATTTTATTGTTTAGGATGTACGAAATAGCTACTTCAGCGGAATTGGTACTCTTAAATGTTCCGGGTTTTACAGTGTATTCATTCCCTCTTTTAATCAGGTCGAAACCCGGGTATTTCTGCTGAAACTTTGATTTTACCTGATCTATTGTTTTGTTGAAATCTTCTGCTGAGATACCTTCTGCAGCTTTAATATATAATGTTGCCTTATACTGTTCTTCAGTACCTTGGCGGAGCTCTAATACGGCTTTTGTTCCCCGCATTAGTGCATAATGTGTATCACTTGAACCTACAGGCTCTCTGTAGTGCCACGCGACAGAAACTTTAGAATGGATTCCTTTGATTATATAATTGATTTCTCCATTTGCATAAACGGATAAAATACTGTCATTGACATATTTTTTCAGATAATCAGGGTAGTCTACGCGGGTAATCAATTTGAATTCTGAAGGTGTCAGGCTCGTTTGCCATTCCTTTGAACTTAGTATTTTGAGATCTTTTTTAGGATCTATGATCTGTTCAGGAAAAGCTGCCCACTGCGTCATATCAACCAGGTGTGTGCTAACATCGGTTATTCCATGCCCTTGTTGTTCAATGTCAAAAAACCAAGCCGGACGACGGGCAGGTTCAGTGCCTGAGAACTTTAAAAAATGATGGAGGTTCGACTGAATTAAGGATGGATTATCAATACTGCCTTTGGTAAGTGTCCCAAATAGTTCTGTTGTTGCAGCCAGTTCCCTTTGCAGGATATTACTAATGTCAAAACGAAGATCCATTGGGTCGAATAGCAGCACATTCTTTTTGACTGCAATATTGAATGATATTTTCAGCTTTTCAAAATCCTCTGGTGTAACTGCTAAAGGTTTATCAGCAAGTACATTTAGCCCCGCTTCAATGGAACGGCGAATGTAATTGGCTTTTTTGCTGTTGTTTCCTGAAATAATCACGGCATTGCCTTTTTTTTCAGCAAGCATTTTTTCCAGGTAATCAGTTCCGGTATAAAGAACAATCTTCCAATTGGTAGGGTTGCTTGTACGATTATTGCTTCTGTTGATACTGTTTAGGTAAGTTTCTACATCCGGACCTACAGGAGCATACACATGAACCTCTGGATCGATACCTTCATACATTCTTCCCTGCATATAGGTTGCATGTCCGTGTCCGGGATCTAGTACAATCAGTTTAATAGATGATTTTTGTGCCAAGGCTATTATGCCAGAACATGTAATTATTAATAATAAAAATGTTGTTTTAATTAATTTATTTAACTTCATATTAATTATTCTTAAAGTTTTCTGTCCTTTGGCAGATTAATTATTTGTTTTTTCTTGAATAAATGGTATTGATTTTTAAAAAAAGATGGAGACATTTCTTGTTTGTATTTTCTCAAATATAAGAGAATTGCTGATTTTTGCGGCCTGGCCATGAAAACGAAGGTCCCTCACCTGCTGAAGGGCAGAACTTTCCATAGCAGCAGGCGCAGCGGTAGCAGTTATTCGCTGTTTTTTATTGTTTTTTAAAGGTGCTCATGGTCTCGTCGTACCGCCTCGGCATGGTTCTTTTTTGCTACAGAAAAAGAACTAAGCCCCCGCGGCTATGAGCGGAGTGAAATTAGGAATGAAATTAGCTAACTCCAGGCACAGGATAATTTATATCAATGTTAAACAAATCGTCCATTCACTGAACCTCCGTTCACCTTTCTTCCGCATTGACTGGTGCGGCAATGACAACCCCATCCCTCGCAGAACCTTTCATAGCAGCAGGCGCAGCGGTGGGATTTATTCGCTGTTTT
>CANKAT010000014.1 GCA_947479815.1 Sphingobacteriaceae bacterium | reverse complement strand
GTTTAGATAAGCTCCTGCCCATCAGGAGCTTATTTATTTTACAGTAATTTTGGTTTTATTCCCTAGGATACGTCATTGAAGATTATTAACAGGTTTGAAATTTGGGCTTCAAAAATTCATCTTGAATTGCTAATTTTTTAATAAATTAATACAATATTTAAGTATTTAATAAAAATTAAAATAATTTGTTAATAAATTTGCAAGGAATAGTGCATTTACTTACATTTGTATTAAGCAATCAGAAATTAATTGCTTACACACTGTAGGGTGGTGAAATTTGGCAGACACACCTCCTCGTCTCGGTGGCGAAGATTTGGGAAATACCGTAAAAGGGAAATAACTGCTTCGTGGAGGTTCGAATCCTTCCCCTACAGCAAACCTTATTCAACAGGTTTATAATTGGTTAGTTTAGATAAGCTCCTGCCCATCAGGAGCTTATTTATTTTTGATTATTTTGATAACTGTTCCAGTTCCAGTTATGTTTTCTTGCTCCCCTTGTATATCTATACACCAGATATGATGATTTTTTTTTACGAGTTTAAATCATTAAGCAATTTCATATTCAAATAGGCTGCATTGCTTAGTTATGAAAATTTTCATTTCATTTTGCTAAACATGCCTGCATTCTTTTTTGTTCCTTAATCTCCGCTTCATTACAACTAAATTTAATCTTGATAATAGGGTATTCATTCTTATTCCATTACCCTTAAAATCTCTTTATTGCCTAATAAAATATTATAAGGTTGGAAATTTAAGCTTATAAAATCAGTAGTCTATTATCAATATTATATTAATATTATTTAATTGTTATTAAATTCATAAAAATTAAAATAAATCATTAATAAATTTGCAAGGAATAGTGCATTTACTTACATTTGTTTTAAGCAATCAGAAAATAATTGCTTACACACTGTAAGGTGGTGAAATTTGGCAGACACACCTCCTCGTCTCGGTGGCGAAGATCTGGGAAATACCGTAACAGGGAAATAACTGCTTCGTGAAGGTTCGACTCCTTCCCTTACAGCAAACCTTATTCAACAGGTTTATAATTGGTTAGTTTAGATAAGCTCCTGCCCATCAGGAGCTTATTTATTTACTACTAATTTGAACAAATTGTCAATTCTGCATATAAGCTATTTTAGTTCATATTTATCTGCATATCTTTTATACAACTGCTTATGTAGGTTATCCATACTAATGGATCGACCTTGAATAAAAGCTAAGTCAACCTTATTTCCCAGCATATCTAGTGCATCACCATCAGAAATGAATAGAGTTGCGTCTTTTCCTATTTCAAGACTACCTGTTGTTTTATCAATCCCCAATATTTTGGCTGTATTCAGACTGATCATGGATAATGCTTGCTCCTTGGTTAAGCCGTAGGTAACTGCTGTTCCAGCTTCGAAAGGAAGGTTGCGCTGACGCCAGTATCCGGTTCCGGTTAGTGAATATAGAACTCCACCATCCTGAAGTAATTTTGGTAGCTTATATGGAAGATAAACGTCGTCTTCGGTTCGGTCAGGTAAGGTCTGAGTTTCTACTATAATTACAGGAACTTGATTATCACGAAGCAAATCTGTTACCAGGTATGATTCTGTCCCGCCTACTATCACTGTTGTCATCTTGAATTTTTTAGCAAGATTAACAGCCATAATTATATCTTTTGCCGTATTTACATGGATAAATAGCTTTTTGCTACCATTGTAAAGGCCCTTCATCGCATCAAATCTGGCGTTAAATTCAGCTGGCTTTGACAATTCAGAATAAGCTTTAGCAACGGTTAAATAACTTTCTAATTCAGAGATCTGTTTTTGTTGAGCCTCCTTTGGATCACTTGTTGGAGCCGCTGCGCTCTGACCATAAAACCCACCTCGAGTTCTTACTACTGGCCAATTGATATGAATACCAATATCATTTTTATAAGATGCATCTTCCCAGTTCCATCCATCTAATACCACTACTGACGATTGACCTGAAACCAATCCGCCTGCAGGAGTAGGCTGTGCCATTAATACTCCGTTTGAGCGTAATGTTGGAATAACTTTTGAATCAGTATTATAGGCAATTATTGAACGGATGTGCGGATTAACTTCACCAACATCTCCTTGATCATCTGTACCTCTCGCTCCTGATTCAACTTCTATCAGTCCTAGCGATGTATTTGAGGCAATGAAACCTGGGTAAACATGTTTACCTTTTGCATTTATAATATTGGTATTACCAGAATTAAATTCCATTCCAATTCCATTCCCAATTCCAGTAATCTTTCCTTTATCAAAGCTGATATAGCCATTTTCAATGACTTGCCCATTACCAGTATGAATAGTAGCCCCAATAATTGCTACAGGTTTTGTTTGTGCCTTTGCAGGAATTATTGTGGCTTGTCCGAAGGCGAATCCTGCACATAGCATTAAACCCGCAAAACCTATATATTTTTTCATGTTGATCTTCATTTTTTGATGATTATTGATTTTGTGCTGAAAGGTCGAAGTTCTCTGTAGTTTCACATTCGTAAAGTCGCTGGCGCTGGATGCCTGGGCGTGCAGTTACCGTTCCACTGCTCTTAGCTTCGATCATTTTCTGAATAATCCTTCCCTGATCTGCTTTTAACTCTTTCTGTTTCTGTGAATCAAGATCTATATCCCAATAGGCAATACCATCGACGAATGTTTTTTCTGCTTTTGCATAAATTGACAATGGATTGTCTGACCATAGAACCAGGTCTGCATCTTTTCCAATTTTTAAACTTCCTACCCTGTTGTCGATGTGTAGCATTTTGGCAGGATTTAGTGTGACCAGTTTCAAAGCATCTTCTTCACTCATTCCACCATAAGTGATCGCTTTTGCAGCTTCCTGATTTAAACGTCTAGCCATTTCAGCATCATCAGAGTTGAAACCTGTTAAAACACCCACCTCATGCATGATTTTACCATTGTATGGAATAGCCTCAGCAACTTCATTTTTGTAAGCCCACCAATCACTAAAAGTAGAGCCCGCAATTCCACGTTTCTTCATTCCATCAGCTACTTTATAGCCTTCCAGTATGTGTGTGAACGTATTGATTTTGAAGCCCATAGAGTCGGCTAAATGCATCAGCATATTAATTTCAGATTGAACATAAGAATGACAGGTGATAAAACGTTTATTATCCAGTATTTCTACCAGTGCATCCAGCTCCAGGTCGCGTCTCACATTATTTCCTTTGATTGACCTTGCTGCTTTATACTCCTTTGCCCGTGTAAAGGCATCGATAAATACCTGCTCAACACCCATTCTGGATTGAGGGAAACGTAAATTTCCTCCAGGAATCTGAAAGTTACTTTGTTTCACATTTTCACCCAAAGCAAATTTGATGAAGCCATCGCTACCTTCAAACTTTAGTTCTTCGGGGTTTTTACCCCACCTTAGTTTAATCAGTTGAGATTGTCCGCCGATTGGATTTGCTGAACCATGTAGAATTTGTGATGAAGTAACTCCACCTGCAAGTTGACGATAGATATTGATATCCTCTGAAGTGATAATATCGGCAATTCTTACTTCCGAACTAACAGATTGTGCCCCTTCATTTATACCTCCGCTTCCACCTATATGTGAATGCTCATCTATTATACCGGGAGTTAGATGCTTTCCACTTGCATCGATCACTTTTGCAGTTCCTGCACTTAAATTTTTGCCGATTGATTTAATTTTTCCTCCTTCAATTAGAACGTCTGTATTGATAAGCTTTCCTTCTTTCTCATTTGTCCAGACAGTCGCATTTTTAAACAAAACAACTTCCCTTTTGGGAGCATCTGCATAACCATAAGCCATAAATGGGTAGATAACCGGACCTGAAGCAATTATTGGTTTGTTAGGCATTTCCTTTTTTGCCTGATCCTTAAATGATTCTTTAAATATGGCCGTCCATTTTCTACTGGTTCCATCAGTTAAAATAACCTCTCCTTTGAAGATTATCGGTGATACTGAGCTGATGTATCCATTTAATCTGATTGTTCCAGCAGGATTCTTTTTCAGATCAAAGTTCATGCTTAACAAATCACCTGTGCGGGTAATATTACCTTTAACCTTGATGCTGTCAATACCTTTTCGCTCTACATTCAGGTCATAAGAGCCAGTTGTGCCACCAATCTTAATTTCAAGGTCTGAGTTACCTTCTATGTTTAAGGTAAAGCTACCCCTGAGATCAGCGATATCCATTTTGGTTACAACATACTGATTGCCCTGCACCCAATTTTCATAAATGATATTATCTTTTTTGAAGATGTTGTCTGATGTTATAATAAAGTTTGCAAGTTTTCCTTTACTCAATGATCCAACCATTTCAGATACACCCAGCATTTCTGCCGGTACTTCAGTTAATGATTTTAATGCTTGCTTTTCAGTTAAACCGTGATCAATTGCAGTTCGAAGGTTAGCCCAAAAATCTTTTGGTGCTGTTTCAAGCCCAAAACTTGTTAATGCGAATTTAATTCCTGCTTTTTCAAGAGCAGATGGATTTGATGGTGCCAACTCCCAGTCCTTTAATTGGGTATAGCTGATATTTCTTGCATCTGCAGCATCTTCAATATCAAACGGTTTTGGAAAAGTTAATGGGATGATGAAGCTTCCACCTGTTGCTTTTGCTTCAGCTAAACGTTGATATTCCTTGCCGTCTGTTTTAAATACATATTGCTTACCAAATTCATCACCAATCTTGTCAGCCCTAAGTACACTCAAAACATCACTTACCTCAAATATTTGTGAAAGCAACTGAGTCTTATTGAATTCATCTAAAGAGATATTGAATTCATCTTTTTGATTTTTATACCAGGCGGCATCGAGGTAAGTTTGGCGTAATAATGCAATAGAACCCATGAGTGAAGTTGGGTAGCTATTGGTTGAACTTCCTTTGCTGAATGAATAATGAGCAGCTGCCAGATCTTTCAATATCACCGTACTTTCATCTTGATCATTTAAGGTTGAAATAAGGGATGCTCCTCTTGCAATTCCATCACGACTTACAGATTGTACGGTACCAAAACCTGCTTTTTTGTAGTCTTCTGCTTTCTTGGCATCGACAGTAAAAATTGATCTAACTGCAATTTCAGGCCTAATTGCCTCATTCCAGGCATATGCTCCAGCTTTTGTTGATGTAAATACTTGTGTTCGTCCAAACCCACCTCCTTGTCTGGCACTTGGACTTGAGGCTAATCCATAACTCGTAAAAGCATCAATAAATGAAGGATAAATAAATTTACCCTTTAGGTCAATTTTTATGTAGCCATTCGGAATAATTATTTCCTGACCTACGGCCTCTATTTTTTGATTTTTGACTAATAATACACCATTGCTTATTATTTGCTCCGCATTGACTACTAGGGTAGCGTTAATAAATGCATATAAGCCAGGTCGTTTATCATATGAGCCATTAACAGGATAAGTTACCTGTGCTGCTACGTCGCATACCTGTACAATCAGGAAACTTAAAAGAAGAAGATATTTCATTTTTTTGGTTTTTAAGAGTTCGAATGTAGCGGATATTCAGCTTGTCACTATGGTCAAATTATAACATTACTGTTACATTTTCAGACCTGCTCTGCTGCTTTGATTTGTATGCTGAAAAATAGGGTATGTATTTATCCAATTCAACTCTTAACTTTGATACTGAATATGAAAAAGAGAATCATTGTTCAGGTCTTGTGCCTGCTTCCATTATTCATTTTGTCTGCATGTACAAAAGATGATAATGAACCGATGCCACAAAGCACGGTCTCACGATTATATGTTTCAAATGCAGATACAGACGCAGCTGTAGCCAATACAATGATTTTTGATCCTGCAGACCAAGCTGTATTTAAAGTTCCTTATAAATTTGATTCAAAATTACCCGATGCAAATGGAATACTTTTTAATCCATTTTCTGGAACGGTTTTCCAGGTAAGCAGAAAAAATAAAAATATCAGAACTTTTAAAGTAAATACAGATGGTAGCCTGATGCAAGCAAATTCATTTGTAGATGAGGGCCTTTTGAGTGCTAGAGAAATGGCTTATGACCGAACGCGCGATGTTTTATATGTTTCCAGTAGTATAGACAGTGCAATTTATGTATATACCAAAGCAAGCACGTTAACGGGCACTGTATCAGCGTATAAAAAATTGAAGCTTAATGGACAGCCATGGGGAATACATTTGGATAATAACCGCCTGTTTGTTGTAATTGATCTGGCGCGTGCCGAGGTTCAGTTGTTTGAAGAAGTTTCTGAACTTGCAGTAGGTAATATTAGCCCGACGAAGAAAATAACAATTAATGGAGCGGCGCGTCTACATGGAATAACCTATTCTGCAGATCGTGATGTACTTCTTTTAACAGATATTGCAGAGGCCACCTCTACCGGATTTGACACTGATGGTGCTATTTATATTATCAAGGATGCGGCTGCACAATTTACTGCTGGAGGTAAAGCTGTTAGTGCTTCAACTACAATCAAAGGCCTGAATACCTTACTTGGAAATCCTGTTGATATTGCATGGGATGACAGAACAACAAAAGACTTGATCTATGTTGCAGAAAAAGCCGGACGCAAGATACTGACCTTTAAGTATTTAGATAATGGAAATGCAAAACCATCGGCAATTGCTCTACTAACGAGTAGCCCTGAGGCTATATTTCTAGATGCACGTTAACTGTAGTCAGTATTGTTAATAATGATATTTTTTTCTTTACTTTTGAATCAAACAAAAAATATATGTATTCAACTTTATTAGGCCTTCATTCCGGACTTCGATATATCGTCTTGTTATTATTGGCCATGGCATTACTAATGGCTATAATTGGTTTGTTTGGTAAGAAACCTTATTCCGAAACTAATCGTAAAGTGAACCTTTTTGCGATGATCTCTACTCATACTCAATTTTTAGTAGGCCTGATATTGTATTTTTTCAGTCCGATGGTCAATTATTCTAATATGGCTCTAGCAATGAAAGATGCAATGACCCGTTATTGGACGGTAGAACATTCTGTCATGATGCTGTTCGCGATTATATTGATCACTGTGGGCCATTCACGCTCTAAAAAGGCAAAAGATGCTGTGAATAAACACAGAGCAATTGCTTTATATTATGGTTTGGCAGTTTTGGTTATTATTGTTGCAATTTATCAAAGTGGACGCCCATTATTGGGTATGTCATAAACTCTGAGAAATAATTTGCAATCTCAAATTTCTTTATATTTTTGTGAACGATGAAAATGAAACAAAATACTGGCAATTGGTGGCGAAGCTTAATAGTAGCGCAAGGGACAGGTATTTTGAAAGGATAGCATAGTCAAGCAAAATCTAAACAATATATAACCCGGCGCCATAAATCGTCGGGTTTTTTTTTGGTCAGTGATTACTCGAAAACGATATGACCGGTTAAAATTTTATTATGAAGAATTATAAATTATACACCTCGCATAAAAGACTCCTGGCGGATACAACAACTCCTGTAAGCATATACCTGCGCTTGAGAGATGTTTTTCCAAATAGTATCTTACTGGAGAGCTCTGATTATCACAGCAGGGAAAATAGTTTAAGTTATGTATGCTGTGATCCAATAGCTGGTATTATACTGAATGGCGATAAGCTGGAAACCTATTTCCCTGATGGCACTAGAGAGCAATATCCCTTAGGAGATCTTGACCTGAAAAAGCATGTTTCTGACTTTAGGAAACAGTTTGAGTCGACTTCCGATACTGATTTTAAATTCATCTCAAACGGCCTTTTCGGATATTTTGCATACGAAACTATAGAGCATTTTGAAGATATTAAGCTGCAATCTGGCCCGGCAGAGGGTAGAGATATCCCCCTGATGCAGTATCATGTTTACAGATATATCATTGTAATAGATCATTTCAAAAATGAACTTTATCTGCTTGAACACCGAATGGATAAGAATGCTCCTGATAGACTTGAAAAGATTCAGTATCTGATACAGAATAAAAATTTCCCTGAATATAAATTCAGTTTAAACGGGGAGGAGAAATCGAATTTTACCGATCAACAGTTTATTGAACTGGTTGAAAAGGTAAAAAAACACGTTTATCGCGGTGATGTATTCCAAATTGTTCCTTCGCGTGCATTTTCTAAACCATTTTTAGGCGATGAATTTAATGTTTATCGCTCTTTACGCTCAATCAACCCATCACCTTATCTCTTTTATTTTGATTACGGTGATTTCAAACTTTTTGGATCTTCGCCCGAGGCTCAACTTACAATAAAAAACAATCAGGCAACCATTTATCCAATTGCCGGAACATTCAAAAGAACTGGTAACGATCTTTTAGATGCTGAATTAGCTGAGAATCTTAAAAAGGATGTGAAAGAGAATGCAGAACATGTCATGTTAGTTGATCTTGCCAGGAATGATTTGAGCAGGCATTGTGATCAGGTTGAAGTAAGATCCTTTAAAGAGATTCAGTATTACTCTCATTTGATTCATATGGTATCTAAAGTAACAGGGCAATTGCAGAATTCAGTTGATCCTTTTGACGTGGTTGGCGACACCTATCCGGCAGGAACCCTTAGCGGTGCACCAAAATACATGGCAATGCAGCTGATTGACAAGTTTGAAAAGCAAAAACGCGGTTTTTATAGTGGAGCAATTGGCTATATGGGTTTCAACGGTGACTTTAATCATGCCATTATGATCCGCTCTTTTATGAGTCAGAATAATGTACTTCATTATCAGGCAGGGGCAGGTATTGTTGCAGATTCTGATCCTCAAAGCGAGTTGAATGAAGTAAATAACAAGATTATGGCTTTAAGGAAGGCTTTGGAGATGGCTGGGGAGATATGAAGGTCAGTTATCGGTTATCAGTTATCAGTTATCAGTTATCAGTTTTCTGACTTCCGAGCTCCGACTTCAATACAATTTAGTTTTAATTGAAATAGTAGAATATGAACATATTAGTAATAGATAATTACGACTCATTTACCTTTAACCTGGTACATCTGTTGAATGAAACCGGCCATCAAGCCACCGTTTGGCGAAATGATAAGTTTCAGCTTGCTGATGTCGATGCATTTGATAAGATACTTCTTTCACCTGGTCCAGGTATTCCATCCGAATCAGGATTATTGCTTGATGTGATTCGTACGTACTCAGAAAGTAAGAGTATACTTGGTATCTGTCTTGGATTGCAGGCAATTGCAGAGGTTTTTGGAGGTGAGCTATATAATCTTACCCGTCCGGTTCATGGAAGAGCTACCGAGATCGCTGTTATTGATGATCAGGAGAGGCTTTTCTTTAATTGTCCAACAAACTTTAATGTAGGCCGCTACCATTCATGGGCGGTGCGAAATGACATGGTACCTGAGGCAATCAAAGTAACTGCGGTAGATACTGAAGGAGTAATTATGGCTTTAAGACATCAAACTCTTGATGTTAGGGGAGTTCAGTTTCATCCGGAATCTGTATTGACCGAACATGGTAAATTGCTGATCACCAATTGGTTGAGTTAAGTTTCGTAATACAAATTAATAGGAATAAAACGATATGAAATCTTCACAGAGTGGCCCGGGAAATATCCTTGATAGGATAGTTGAAAAGAAAAGAGAGGAAATAAAACTTTCAAAGCTTGAAATACCTCTACTTAAACTTGAGCAAAGTGAGTTTTTTAATAGGGAGTGCTTTTCATTGCGTGATTTCATTTCAAATCCAGCACGTACAGGTATTATCGCAGAGTTTAAACGTAAATCTCCGTCAAAGGGAATTATTAATGATAAACTGAGTGTACAAGAGGTTACAAATGGGTATGCGGCGGCGGGTGCATCAGCACTTTCTGTTTTAACAGACGTGAGTTTTTTTGGAGGCAATAACAGAGATCTTATTGCTGCAAGGAAAGCTAATACTATTCCTGTGTTAAGGAAAGACTTTATGCTGGATGAATTCCAGATTATAGAAGCAAAGGCTCTGGGGGCAGATATCATCCTACTTATTGCTTCTATTTTAAATCCTAACGAAATTAAAAACCTTGCAAAGTTGGCCAAATCATTGGGGATGAATGTATTGCTTGAAGTTCATAATCTTGATGAATTAAATCGTAGTCTTTGTGAAGATCTAGATGCGGTTGGGGTGAATAATCGCAATTTAGGTGATTTCTCTGTTTCAATTCAGCATTCTTTTGACTTGGTTGATCAGATTCCTTCTGAATTTCTGAAAATCTCAGAAAGTGGCATAAGTGATCCTAAGAAAATTGCTGATTTAAAAAGAGCAGGGTTTCATGGCTTTCTGATTGGAGAGAATTTTATGAAAGCAGTGGATCCAGGTAAGGCAATGAAAGAGTTTGTAGCTCAAATTTAAGGTCTGGGTTTTTACAAACCTTATTCTTTGGATATTCTGACAGGCACGATCAATTGACCCTTACAAACCATTATCTTTGTACTTTGTTATTACTTAAATGCCTAGACTAAAATTTCATGATACCGCAGTAAAACCGGAAAGAGCAGTTCTAGTTGGGATAATTAAACCCGGCGAATCTGAAGAACAAACCCGGGAATATCTGGATGAATTAAAATTTCTGGTTGAGACTGCAGGTGGTGATACCCAAAAGGCATTTACCCAAAGGATGCAGCGTCCCGACAGAGCAACATTCGTTGGGACGGGTAAGCTAGAAGAAATAAATGCCTACGTAAAGTCGGAAGAGATTGATATGGTTATTTTTGACGATGAGCTTTCTCCTTCACAACTTAGAAATATTGAAAATGAACTTCAGGTAAAGATTCTTGACAGGAGCAACCTAATTCTTGATATTTTTGCTAGAAGAGCACAAACATCACAAGCAAAAACACAGGTTGAACTTGCCCAGCTTCAGTATCTCTTACCTAGATTAACACGTTTATGGACTCACCTTGAACGTCAAAAGGGTGGAATTGGAATGCGTGGACCTGGAGAAAGCCAGATCGAGACTGACCGCCGCTTGATTCTTAATAAAATTTCAGTGCTAAAGGAAAGACTGAAAGAAATTGATAAGCAAAACGAAACTCAACGTAAAAACAGGAGTCAGTTGATCAGAGTATCACTTGTTGGCTATACTAACGTTGGGAAGTCAACCATCATGAATATGATCTCAAAATCTGAGGTTTTTGCTGAAAATAAACTTTTTGCTACTCTTGATACAACAGTTAGAAAAGTTGTAATTGAAAATTTACCCTTACTGCTATCTGATACAGTTGGTTTTATCCGCAAACTCCCACATCACCTAATTGAATGTTTTAAATCTACATTAGATGAAGTGCGTGAAGCCGATGTCTTGATCCATGTTGTGGATATATCCCACCCTAACTTTGAAGATCAGATCAATACAGTTAATGAGACACTTAAGGAAATGGGTGCAATAGATAAAGAAATAATCACCGTTTTCAATAAAATTGATGCCTATAAACCAGCTGATTATGACCCGCAGGAGGAACATCCGCCAATGAGTCTGGCTGATTTTAAAAATAGCTGGATGAGTAAGGATCAGAATCCTGCAATTTTTATCTCAGCACTCAAGAAAGAAAATGTGGAGGAATTCAGGTCTGTTTTGTATGAAAAGGTAAAGGCCATTCATACAAAACGGTATCCATACGATAACTTACTCTATTAATCACTTGAACGTTTTTACGGAGTCTATTAAAGATTGATACCTAATTCTTTTTATCGAATTTGGGTCATCTTTAAAACCTGACTAATACATTCACGTCTAATTTTAGTTAATTTGTATAACAGGCCAAATATTTCCCCCATTTTATGGAATCAAAACGTCAACAAAAGTTCGCAGGAGTTATTCAAAAAGATTTAGCTGAAATATTTCAGAGAGAGGGAATGAATTTTCTGCCTAATATAATGGTGACCATTACTAAGGTAAGGGTATCGCCTGATCTTGCTATAGCCCGTGTTTATTTGAGCTTTTTTAATAGCACTAACAATTCACTTGCTATAAATACTATTAAGTCTCATGCCAATGAGATCAGATATAAATTGGGTAATCGTATCAAAGATCAGGTAAGAATAGTACCACAACTTGAATTTTTTCTGGATGATACCAGTGAATATGTAGAGCGAATGGATAAGATTTTTGATAAAATCAGCAAAGAACCTCGTCAGCCCGAAGATTCAGAAAGCGAAGATTAATCAGTATGAGGACTATAAGAGAACCGATAAACTTTTATACTCATTTAATTCCTGCTATTCTGGCTATTCCTGGTACATTTCTATTGCTTAGCCGGGCAGATAGTCAGATTGAATATACAGCTGCATGGGTATATGGCATTTGTACCTTTGTCCTTTTTGGAATAAGTTCAACTTATCATAGCTATCCTAGTACTGAAAGAGAGATCCGCTTCTGGCAGAAATTTGATCATTGTTGTATTTACCTGATGATAGCAGGTTCATATACACCTACGGCATTACTGGTATTTGATGGCTGGATTCGATGGACTTTGTTCGGCATGATCTGGACCATTGCTCTTGCTGGTTGTCTGCTTAAAATATTTAATCGATTGAAGCATACCGGCCTTTCGCTGGCTATCTATATATCCATGGGAGCCTTGATTGTACCATTAATGGAAGAGATGGCTGAAAAATTGCCAGTTTCAGCAATTGCTTGGATGGTATTAGGTGGCATTTTTTATATTGTGGGTACTTTCTTTTATTACAAGGACAAGCCCATGGGCAACACTTTTCATAGTCATGAGATATGGCATTTATTTGTTGTAGCAGGTGCTTTGTCGCATTACATTTATAATTATTACTTTTTGTTTGCATGAGTAGGTTGACTCAGCTTGAGCATTATCTGAAGGATCATCCCGAATATGTTTCACCATTGGTTGATTTCAATTCACAAACGGATCAATTATTTCCATTTGACTTCAGTTCTTCCAATCAGGAGTTAAATCTTCAAATAATCGCAGACACTTCATTATTTTCATCTTGGATATCACAAAAACTAAAGGAGAATAATTGCCGCTACGGTATTGGTGGTTATGATGAGCATCGTACACTTTATTCCAGAAGTGAATTGTTTGATAATTCAGAAGAACCGCGTCGTTTACACTTGGGTATTGACCTATGGGCAGATGCAGGAACACCTGTTTATGCACCACTATCAGGCCAGATTCATAGTTTCCGGTTTAATGACAATTTTGGCGATTATGGTGCCACATTGATACTTAAACATGATCTGGGCGGTTTGATTTTACATTCTTTATATGGTCATTTGAGCTTGAGCAGTATCGACAGACTACAAAAAGGAGCAGCAATTAAGCAGGGCGAAAAGATCGCCGAATTTGGAATTTTTACAGAGAATGGGAACTGGCCTCCACATCTGCATTTTCAGCTTGTTTTTGACATGCAAGGCTATGATGGAGATTATCCTGGAGTATGTCGATTTTCTGATAGGATCAATTTCCTTGCTAACTGTCCGAATCCTGCCATTTTGCTAAATCAAACTTTCAACTAAGTTTTCTTCTTTAATTTACTAAATTTAAAGTATGGTCATGAACTTGATATTTGTTTTATTTTTTAATATCACATCTCTTTTCGCAGATGAACCACCTGTTTTTAAAGGTGGGCAGAAGAGTTTAGCAACCTTCATCTACAATAACCTGATCTATCCTGATTATTCCCGCGATAATTGTCTGCAGGGTACTGTCCAGGTTAGTTTTAAGATTAACCAGCAGGGAAAGATATATTACTCAGAGGTAAAAAAGGGATTTGGAATAGACCTTGATAAGGAAGCTTTGCGTGTAGTACGACTTACTTCCGGTAAATGGATCATGCCTGCTAATCATGATACGTTAGTATCTATGGTGCTTCCAGTAAATTTTACTCTGAAGGGTTATAAATGTGAACAGCGTTCAAAAGACGAAATTAATGCTGCAATTAGTGCTTATCATGCCAGAGAAGGAATGAGTATGGTTATATTCAATTACTATGATAAAAAATTTCCGGGCAATTATAATGCAGCTGATGAGGCGCGTATTGAAGCCATCAAAATGCAGCTAGGCTATGATGATAAATTTATTGAACGGTTACTAAAACAAGCTCAGCGTAAGCTTAAACAAGGCGATTCACAGGGTGCTTGCGAAGATTTCCAAATTATTAGATTAGTAGGGAGTGATAGATCAGCTGATTTCATTGAACAACACTGTAAATAATTATACCTATCTTTTTTAAATAAATAATGTCAGAAAATCAAAGTAACTTTCATAATTCACTCAATAATAAAAGAGTATTTGTGATCAGTTTTTTTGTAGCACTTTTCTGGATTATTGGAAATACTGCTGATGTTTATCATTTCGCTATTACCGGGGCATTTTATGAGCTTCTCTCGCTTCCTATGCTTGCATTAATTATTTTTTTACCTGGTATTTCTATTTTTTTATTTATCAAAGACAAATTTAATCGGAGATCATTGGCGCTGTATTCCCTTCTTTTGTTAACTCCC
Source organism: Sphingobacteriaceae bacterium (assembly GCA_947479815.1). GTDB lineage: Bacteria > Bacteroidota > Bacteroidia > Sphingobacteriales > Sphingobacteriaceae > Daejeonella. The sequence goes on along the minus strand of CANKAT010000014.1, from coordinate 37,883 downwards.
ACTATTTTACTACTGTTACTGAATTGATTAATAGAGAATTTAATACCCATGTTATTTGTTTATCTGAAGATGAACTATGGTTTCCTGAACCTGAACTCGCAGATGAGGACGGACTTCTAGCGATGGGTGGTGACCTATCTGCTGAAAGATTGGTTTTAGCCTACCAGTGCGGAATTTTCCCATGGTTTTCTGAAAAAACTCCTATTTTATGGTATGCTCCACATCAACGGTTTGTAGTATTCCCTGATCAGTTAAAAATATCTAAATCAATGCATAAGCTCTTAAATTCAGAGCAATTCAGGATTACCTTTGACACCGCTTTCCCAGATGTGATTAAAGCTTGTGCCAGTATCAGTCGTCTAGATCAGGATGGTACTTGGATAACAAGTGATATGCAGGATGCCTACATTAATTTATATAGATTAGGTATTGCACACTCGGTTGAGGTTTGGGAAAACGATCAGCTTGTTGGTGGTTTGTATGGTATTCATATAAATTCGGTCTTCTGTGGCGAGAGTATGTTTAGCAGAGCTAGTAATGCCTCGAAGGCTGCCCTGATCTGGCTTTGTCAGAATAAGACCTATAAACTTATTGATTGTCAGGTTCATACCAGTCATCTTGAAAGTTTGGGAGCAGGTTTCATTAGCATGAACCAGTATCTCAATTTTTTGAATGCTGATAAGTACAATGAATGAAAATCACTAAATTAAGCTAGATTTTTTAAAAAAAATGCAGTTACCATATTATATTGACCTACTCGGCACTTTGGTGTTTGCAATTTCGGGGGCCCTGGCTGCCTCCGATAAGAATGTGTACCGCGATATCTTTGGGGTTACGTTTACTGGTTTTGTTACCGCAGTTGGAGGTGGCACACTAAGAGATATGATCCTTGGAACCCGACCCGCTTGGGTTTCTGATGGTAATTATTTGATAGCCATAACAATAGGGGTATTGGTTGCTATTTTTTTTAAGTATTATATTTTAAAATATAGAAGGACATTTTTCCTGTTTGACACCTTGGGTATCGCCCTTTACACGGTTGTTGGAGTGCAGAAATCACTTGAGTTTGGAGTTTCTCCGCTGGCTGCAATAATTATGGGAATGTTTTCAGCGGTAATGGGTGGAGTGATCAGAGACACCTTAATTAACGAGATACCGCTTATTTTTAGGAAAGAAATATATGCAACCGCATGCCTTTCGGGTGCAGCAGTATTTGTAGTATTAAAATTGTTTGGAGTTGATGATAATATGAATTCCTTTATTAGCGTATTCATTATCATTCTTGTACGAACCATTGCCGTTAAGTATAGGCTTACGCTTCCCAAAATAGGGGCCAAATGATTAGTTCAGGATATCCTCAATATCTTTTACAGTTAATGATTTTACGAAACTTTCTTCAGTTGTGATCAATGATTCAGCTACTTTACGTTTTCTATTTTGCAAGGCAAGAATCTTTTCTTCAACAGTATCCTTGGTTATAAATTTATAGATAAAAACATTTTTATTTTGTCCTATACGATGGGTCCTGTCTATTGCTTGTTGCTCAACTGCCGGATTCCACCATGGATCTAGAATGAAAACATAATCGGCCTCTGTAAGGTTTAATCCAACTCCTCCTGCCTTGATAGAGATTAGGAAGAGCTTGATGTCTTTATTTGACTGAAATTCTTTAACAACTTCTCCACGTTTAGCTGTTGCCCCGTCCAAATAGACATAGGGAGTTTTTTCTGCATCAAAGTACTTCCGGTAAATATCAAGGTGCCTGACGAATTGTGAAAATACAAGAACCTTATGCCCTCTAGATAGTACATTTTCGAGTGTATGAATAACGTTTTCGAATTTACCGGAATCACCTGTATAATCTTCATCAATCATTCTTGGGTGATTAGCGATCTGCCTGAGCTTGGTTAATCCCTGTAATATTTGTACTTGTGATTTTTTAAAGCCTCCACTCTCAAGGTTCAGAAGTAATTCATTACGATATTCTGATTTTATCTCTTCATAGTATTCTTTCTGTTCCTCACTCATTTGGCAGTAAAACAAATTTTCTGTTTTTGGAGGTAACTCTGTGGCAACCTGGGTTTTAGTTCTCCTTAATACAAATGGTTTTATTAATGCCTGAAGCTTTGAAGCTTTTTCTTCATCCTTTTTCTTTTCTATTGGAATTACAAATTCAGTGTAAAAAAGGCTTTGGCTGCCTAATAAACCTGGGTTAATAAATGACATCTGTGTCCAAAGGTCATTCACGGAATTTTCAACCGGAGTGCCACTCAGAATAAGCTTATGTTTTGATTTTAAAGTTTTTACTGATTTAAATGATTTTGATGCAGGATTCTTGATATTCTGGCTTTCATCAAGAATAATATATTCATAGAAAAACGATTTTAATATCTCAATATCAACCCTGCTAATCCCATAAGTAGTAATGACCACATCGTAATTCGAAAATATTTCGATGTCTTTATTTCTAAAGGTTCCGGTATGTGCGTGTATGTTAAGTTTAGGTGCAAATTTTTTAGCCTCATTCATCCAGTTATAAACTAGTGATGTTGGCATTATAATCAGTGAAGTTGTATGTACACCAATCTCATGATTATCTTCCTTAACCTTTTGAAGTAAGGCAAGGGTTTGAACGGTCTTACCAAGACCCATATCGTCGGCCAGGCAACCACCGAAATTATATTTTCTTAGAAAATGAAACCAGTCATAGCCAGCTTTTTGGTATGGCCTTAATATTCCATGGAAAGCTTTGGGGATATCGATTTCTTCTATTTCTTCAAAATTAGCCAGTTTTTTAAGCTTCCTGTCCATACTTACAATCGCCAGCTCACTAGTACTGAAATCATTAATAAGGCCAATATGGTGTTTTTTCAGTTTTAGCTGATTGCTACCTTCCGAAAATTGGAGCAGATTGCTGTATTGTGCAAACCATTGTTCAGGTATGACTGCAATTTCGCCTGATGGGAGTTTAAACTCGCGTATCTTATTGAGAATATGATTTTTGAGATCTATAAATGGAATCTGATAGGGTCCAAAATGAACAACTGCATGAATGTCAAACCAATCATTATTTTCCCTAATCTCTAGATCAACTTTACTTCGACCAATTACATATTGCTTGTTTCCTTGGGTTTGTTCAAACAAAAACCCATTGATTTCAAGGTCATCGTGATGCTCATTAAGCCAGTTGATTATGTTAAAAGGAGAATCTTCTAAATCTTTATCCTGGCCTACAGGATTGTAGACGTTTGAAAAAATCGATCCTGATGAGCTTAAGCCAAGCTCCTGCAATATATTGATCTTATTTTTTTCCCAGCTTAGGGAGCGTTTTATTCGATGAAAAATATAGTCATTGTCGCGCTTCTCTGTTCGCACAGTTACCCTTCTATCGCTTCCAGATGGGAATATATAATCACCATATTTAAAATATAATTGCAGTTGAGGCACCTCGCTGTCTGAATGAAGTAATTTCAAAATAGGGATAGCTTCAAATTTCTCTGTCCTGATTTCAAACCCTTCGGCATAAACGGCATGTTTTTCAATTAACGGGGCAACAAATTTTTCGAAATAGGTTTTCTCAGAAGATTTAGGGATTGATATAAAGCGTTTATTTAGAAAGGGTTGTAATTTTTTCCCTTCTACATCTTCCTCAAAATAGTAAAGAACTTCATCCAGTAATAACCAGGCGGGTTGATTACAAATGATTTGAGCCTCTTTAAACATAAATTCAATTCGTTGTCCCTGAAATTTGATGGTTGGAAAATATCGTGTTTCTATCAGATTGCGTCTGAAATGAAATAAAACCGATGATGGTTCAGTCGCAATACTAAGTTTTTTTTCTACTGGCCAGCCTTCTTTACTCATCAGGTAGAGGTCTTTGTTGCCAATTAGTTTTAAGGCCTCAACTATTTTCCTTTCAATTTTGGGTCTTATCGTGTCGTAAATATTTTCATTAAATATGGTCCTAAAATATTCAACAGGCCTAATAGCCTTTTTATGATATCGCTTAATAATATGCCCCTGCTCAGTTTCTTCAAGAAGTTTTATAAGCTTAAAGTCCGTTTCATTTAATATGGAAGAGAACTCGAGCGCAGTTGTGCTGAAAAGCCTTTGATAAGTAAGAGAGAATCCCTTATCTGAATTTAATTGTACAACATGTGGTTCGATCAAAAAGCCTAAAAATTCATGTTTACAGATTGAATATACAATTTTACATGGCTTTTCGCTATCTACTCTTAACATTGGGATTTAGAAAAAATATTGGCAAGCTCACCAATAAAAAATTCTAAATTTAAATAGAATTTTCTTGTTTTAGGGGTCACTTAAAAGAAATGTTATTTTTTGATATAAAGTGCCCTTGCAATAAAAAAATAACAATAAAATATAGCTTTGTTATCGTTTTTTTGTGGATTTCGGAATGATCGCAGAGTAATTAGACCTGCTGTAATCTTCTAGATAGATTTTTTTTCAGCCTTAAAGGCTTATTGAACCCTCAAATACAAATGTTGCTGGACCTTCCAGGAATACATTATTGAATGTATTTCCATCATAATTGAAGTTTACATTTAAGTTTCCTCCAGGTACTTTGATTGAATTTTTAATGTTGCCAGTCAAACCTTTTTTCTTTGCCATGGCCATGCTCACGGCAGTTACTCCGGTTCCACAGGCGAATGTTTCATTTTCTACACCTCTTTCGTAGGTTCTTACATAATAATGGTCGCCAAGGTCCTCAACGAAATTTACATTGACACCTTTTACATTGTAGGGTTCACTATATCGGATACCTTTTCCATCCAAATAAACATCTTTTGAAGCCAGATTCTCAACTTGCAATACATAATGCGGTGATCCAGTGTTGAGAACAAATGCCTCACCATCTGTTTGGATTTCCTGAACATCAATCATTTGTAAGCTTACCAAATTGCCATTTTCTGAAATTGTGGCATAATGCGAACCATCAACTGCCAAAAAGTTAGTTTCTTTTTTGATCAATTTCAGCTGATTTGCAAATGCTACAATACATCTTCCGCCATTTCCACACATGCTTCCTTCCTTGCCATCTGCATTGAAATAAAGCATTTCGAAATCAAAGCCATTTTTCATTTGAAGCACCATCAAGCCATCAGCTCCAATACCAAAGTGTCGGTTGCATAGTTTTTTGATGCTATCCGTATCATTAATTAATGAAAATGATTTGTTTCTGTTATCTATCAGTATAAAATCATTCCCTGCACCTTCGTATTTAAAAAAATTTAATTTCATAAATTGTGTGAAATAAACAAATTTTCTAGATCCGTGCTTAATGCCTGACCTAATATTATCTAAATTTCGGTATTAAATTTGAAATTGCTTTAATTCAGAATATTAATCACAACTTTCGCTAAAAAAAATTTAACATTTTTTAACATAAAAAGGATATTAGAATTACTTGTATTGCGTTTAACTGGTATTAATTTTGATAATGTATTATCACTGTATAAAAAAATTTAAATTGAACATATGAACAAGATTGGAATAACTTTTTTAACAGCTTGCCTTGGTGGGGCAGTTGCTATTGGATCGTATAAGTTGATTGAAAGTAAATTGCAGGATGGAGGAACTTTTGAGGATAAACAAAAAGTTTATTTTACAAACAATCCTTCCTCAACTATAAACTCATCTTCAGGTGAGCTTGACTTTACCCAAGCTGCAGCTTCGGTTACTCCAGCTGTTGTACATATTAAAACCACGTATAATAATAATTCTAGCGAAGGCAATTCTGGTCGCGATAAGCAGATGCAGGATCTTTTTGAAGATTTTTTTGGAGGCCGCAGGCGTTCTCAAGGTCCGGCACAAGGATCAGGTTCTGGTGTGATCATCTCTGATGATGGATATATAGTAACCAATAACCATGTTGTTGATAATGCAGATAAGATTGACGTAATCTTGCCAGATAAACGCTCTCTTGAGGCAAAGGTTATTGGAAGAGATGCCAATACCGACCTAGCATTAATTAAAATTGAAGGCACAGGTTTTCCAATAGTAAAATTGGGAAATTCTGATAATGTGCGTGTGGGTGAATGGGTTTTGGCAGTAGGTTATCCTTTTGCTCTTAATACTACTGTAACAGCTGGTATTGTAAGTGCTAAGGGAAGGCAGATAGGCATCCTTGATCAAGGAAACAGTCAGGATCGTGATGGAGAGCCGCAGGCAAGAACCGCTATTGAGTCATTCATACAAACCGATGCAGCAATTAATCGTGGCAATAGTGGAGGAGCTTTGGTGAATACTAAAGGTGAACTTATTGGAGTAAATGCAGCAATTGCTTCTCAAAGTGGAAGCTATGAAGGGTATGGTTTTGCTATTCCTATTAATCTTGCTAAGAAAGTTTTGAATGATTTTAAGGAATTTGGTGCCGTACGTAGAGGTTATATAGGAGTTAATTTCACAGGCCTTGATGCAGAACAATCTAAACGTCTTGGAGTTTCAGAAATCAATGGCCTGTACATTAATGAAGTAATTCCTGGAAGTGGTGCAGCTCAAGGCGGATTGAAAGAAGGTGACATCATTACAAAAGTAGATGGGAATCAGATTTTTTCACCTTCTGATCTTCAGGAGCGTATTGGTCGACTTGGCCCAGGTGATAAAGTTCAATTAACTTATCTAAGAGATGGTAAACAATTGCTTACCAATGTAACCCTTAAGGGCGAAGATTCGGTTCGCACAGCAAATAATAGTACTAACAGTGCAGTAACCAAGAACTTGGGTGCAAACTTTGCGCCAGCTAGCGAGGTGCTTAAAAAGAAATATAAGATCAGTTCTGGTGTTGTGGTAAGCAATGTTAAGCCAGGAGGTTTCTTTGATCAAATGGATATTGTTCAGGGTACAATTATTACCTCAATTAATGGTCGGCCAATCGCTAAAGTGGATGATATAGAAGCTGCCATTTCTTCGGGCAGAAATAATATGGCTACTGTAAATGCGATCAGTCCAGATGGTATGCAGATCAGGTATCAGTTTCAGGTTAGGTAATTTTTAGCTATTTTTTCTTTTTAAAAGCCTTCTCGATTATTTGGGGAGGCTTTTCTAATTTTGCGACATGGCTTCAGTTCCCTATTTTTCTATTTCTTGACCAGAACCTATTACTCTTTCCCAAAAAAACGATCTTTTGTGAGGAGCAACAGATTCTCATTGTTGCAGAAGTCATCTTAAAAAATTGAGCATTTTAGAAAGTAGCAGGTCGGCAAATGCTTATCCTTCATTGCCTACACTTTAGTTAGGATAAGCAATTTTTCCTAATTCGGGAAATTTACGGCAAAGGTTAGGATGAAAAATGCTCAAGATGACCAAATTTTTGCAGTGCCTCATGATAGGTTCATAGGTTTTTACACTTCAAAATTTTCAAATCAAAATTTAGATTGTTTCTAAATAGACAAATTCTTATTCGCCTTGCTATTTAACTGCATGATTTTTCTCATATATTGATAAATTTACTTCCTGAATAATAAAATAATATAAGGTAATGAGCAATCTCGCAAAAACGTTCTCATCCTCATTGGGAAAAAAACTGGTAATGGCCCTCACAGGCATTTTCCTCTGTACCTTCCTCATTGTACATTTAGTAGGAAATTTACAGTTGTTTAAGGATGATGCAGGACAGGCATTCAATGCCTATGCCTACTTTATGACACATTTCGGTCCGATAAAAATCGTTTCTTATTTGTTATATGCATCAATCATCATTCATGCAGTTTATGCATTATTGCTGACTGCAGCTAACAAAAAGGCGCGCCCAGTAGCTTATGTTGTTCAAAAAGGTGGACAGAATAGTCCATGGACCTCCAGAAACATGGGAATACTTGGTACCATACTGTTGATTTTCATTGTGGTTCACATGGGTGATTTCTGGTGGAAATACCATAATGCTGAATTACCGTATGCAAAATATGAGATTAGTCTCGAAAACCCCAAAGATATTCAGGTTTCAGAACTACCCTATGATGCAAACAGGTTAGTTCATTCAGACATTGTAGATGTGCAGGCAGGAAAGCAAATCGTTGTTTCAAAGGATCTGTACAAGATCGTTAACAATGCATTCCAAACTTGGTGGTATGTTCTTTTGTACGTTGTTGCGATGGCTGCTTTGTCATTTCACCTGATTCATGGATTCAAAAGCGCATTTCAGACCATTGGATGGAATAATAGCAATCTGGTTCCGATTATCCGCTTTTTGGGGGTATGGGTTTTTGGAGTATTGATTCCATTGGCCTTTGCCGCAATGCCATTATACTTTTTCTTCAAATAGGATTACACAATACCCGGGAAACCGGGGTTAAAATAAATTTCTGAGATGAAATTAGATGCTAAAATTCCACAAGGCCCTTTAGCCGAGAAATGGTCCAAACATAAATTTAACCTTAAACTGGTTAACCCAGCCAATAAGCGTAAATACACGGTTATTGTTGTTGGAACAGGTTTGGCAGGAGCTTCTGCAGCGGCTTCTCTGGCAGAATTGGGTTATAATGTTAAAGCTTTTTGCTTTCAGGATAGCCCCAGAAGGGCACATTCTATTGCCGCTCAAGGGGGTATAAATGGAGCAAAGAACTATCAGAATGATGGTGACAGCGTTTACCGTTTATTTTATGATACCATAAAGGGTGGAGATTACCGTGCCCGCGAGGGTAATGTATACCGTCTTGCTGAGGTATCGGTCAATATTATTGACCAATGCGTAGCACAAGGTGTTCCTTTCGCCCGTGAATATGGAGGCCTACTTGATAATCGTTCATTTGGTGGTTCTCAGGTTTCGCGTACGTTCTATGCAAGAGGACAAACTGGGCAGCAACTTCTTTTGGGCGCATATTCATCATTGAACCGTCAAGTCAATTTAGGTAAGGTAAAAATGTTTACCCGCCATGAAATGATGGATGTTGTGACCATTGATGGTGAGGCAAAAGGTATAGTTACCCGCGATCTAATCAGTGGTGCTATTGAAACTCACTCAGCGCATGCGGTGCTATTGTGTACAGGTGGTTATGGTAATGTATTCTACTTATCAACCAATGCGATGGGTTGCAACGTGACGGCTGCATGGAAAGCGCATAAACGAGGTGCTTATTTTGCAAATCCATGTTTTACACAAATACATCCAACATGTATTCCTGTAACTGGTGAACACCAATCCAAGCTGACTTTAATGTCTGAATCATTGAGAAACGATGGTCGTGTTTGGGCTCCCAAAACAAAAGAACTAGCAGAAAAAATCCGCAAGGGTGAAATAAAGGCAGCTGAATTGAAAGATGATGATCGCGATTACTTCCTTGAAAGAAAATATCCTGCATTTGGTAACCTTGTTCCACGCGATGTTGCATCCCGTAATGCAAAGGAAATTGTAGATGAAGGTCGAGGTGTTGGTACCTCAGGCATTGCAGTATACCTCGATTTTGCTGAATCTATCAGTCGCCTTGGAGAGGATGCTGTTCGTGCTAAATATGGTAATCTGTTTGATATGTACCAACAGATTACTGATGAGAATCCATACAAACAGCCCATGCGTATTTATCCTGCTGTACACTATACAATGGGTGGATTATGGGTAGATTACAATTTACAAACCACTGTTAAAGGACTCTATTGTTTAGGTGAGGCTAACTTTTCTGAACATGGAGCTAACCGTTTAGGTGCATCTGCACTGATGCAGGGCCTTGCTGATGGATATTTTGTGATCCCGTATACTTTAGGAGATTATTTAGCTACTATCGGGCCAAAAGCAATTGATGCTAATCATCCTGCTTTCGAAGAAACTAAAAAGAATGTTGTTGATAGAATTAATAGGCTCATTAGCCTTAAAGGGAACAAAACCGTTACTGAATATCACCGTGAGCTAGGGCATATCATGTGGGAATATTGTGGAATGGCTAGAACTGAAGAAGGTCTGATCAAAGCAAAAGGTTTAATAAGTGAACTCAGGAAAGATTTCTGGAAGAATGCGATCGTTACTGGAATTAACGAGGAATTTAATCAGAATCTTGAAAATGCAGGCCGCGTTGCTGATTTCCTTGAGCTTGGCGAACTGATGGTAGATGATGCTCTTGATAGGAAAGAATCTTGTGGTGGTCACTTCCGTTTAGAAAGTCAAACACCAGAAGGTGAAGCATTAAGAGATGATGATAATTATGCTTATGTAGCAGCATGGCAATATAATGGAGATAATCAACCTGAATCCCTTCATAAGGAAGAGCTGGTTTTCGAAAATGTTAAATTAACACAAAGAAGTTATAAATAGTAAAAAGTACTTAGTACATAGTATTTAGAAACCCTAAAATTATGTACCGGTCAAAAATAATTTAGATCAGAGTCTAAGTACTATATACTACATACTAAATACTTAATACAATGAGCAATAATATGAATTTGACATTAAAGGTTTGGCGTCAAAAAAATGCTAAAGCAAAAGGTGAATTAGTTTCATATCAGGCTGACCATGTTTCTCCAGATATGTCATTTCTGGAAATGCTTGATGTTGTAAATGAAGGGCTGATCAAGAAAGGGGATGACCCAATTCACTTTGATCATGATTGCCGCGAGGGTATCTGCGGATCCTGTTCGTTGCATATCAATGGACGACCTCATGGTCCTAAGCAAGGTATTACTACATGCCAATTGCATATGCGTAGCTTTAATGATAAAGATACGATTGTTATAGAGCCATGGCGTGCTGAAGGATTTCCAGTAATTAAAGATCTTGCAACAGACCGTTCAGCATTTGATCGAATTCAGGTAGCCGGAGGGTTTATTTCGGTAAATACAGGTGGAGCTCCTGATGCTAATGTTATTCCTATACCAAAGGTTGTAGCCGACGAAGCATTTAATTCTGCTACTTGTATTGGATGTGGTGCTTGTGTTGCAGCATGTAAAAATGCTTCAGCAATGCTGTTTGTTTCTGCAAAAGTATCTCAATTAGCATTACTGCCACAAGGGCAGCCTGAGCGTTATCGCCGTGTACAGGCTATGGTTGCACAAATGGATGCTGAAGGTTTTGGAAGTTGTACCAACACAGGTGCTTGTGAAGCCGAATGTCCTAAAGAAATATCTATTACAAATATTGCAAGAATGAATCGCGATTATTTTACTGCAAAACTTTTAAACTCAGAAGAATAGTCAACGTATTAATTCTAATAAGATTTAAGAAGCTCAAATACGTATTTCGTGTTTGAGCTTTTTTGCATCTTATATTTAGCATATGATGCTTTTGATAAAGCAATTAGTTCCAAATTCTTTCGATAGTTTACACTTTAATAGGGTAATAAAAGATCAATTTAAAAAAAATTGAGAGCTCTTTAGAGCCTTTTTTATGGGATATATTATTCAAAAATAAAGATTAGGAACCCAACTGTATTTTAACTCGATTGTAATATTATTCAGCTAATTTTGAATGAACCTTGATAAAATGGGTCAAATGATATGCGAATAAGTTTTCATGGTGCCGCAAGGAATGTAACAGGAAGTAAACACTTGATTACTCTTGATAATGGTATACAGATTTTATTGGATTGTGGGATGTTTCAGGGTATGCGGGAGGAGTCGGATGAGCTTAATGAATATTTTGGTTTTAATCCATCAGAGGTTGATTATTTGATACTTAGCCATGCTCATATTGATCATAGCGGTTTGATTCCGCGATTGGTTGCCCAGGGATTTAAAGGAGAAATTTATTGTACTCCTGCCACCATGGATCTGGCCCGAATTTTATTGATGGATTCTGCTAGAATTCAGCAGAAGGATTCAGAGTATAGTAATAAACGCAGGGCACGTAAAGGTCTGCCATTGTTAAAGCCATTGTATACCGAAGAGGATGCAATGGCCTGCTTGAGCCAGTTCAGGATTATTAAGTATAATACAGACTTTCAGATTAATGAAGACATTAAGTTGGAACTCACTGATGTAGGCCATATTATTGGTAGTGCAGCAGTTCATTTAACAATAAATGAAAATGGAAAAAGTAGCCGTTTAACATTTAGTGGTGATGTTGGCCGCTATGGAGATCTTATTCTAAAATCACCTGAAACATTTAAACAATCCGATTATATTTTTTTAGAATCTACCTACGGCGATAGCCTGCATAAAGATGCGGAACCCGCAGAAGATTTACTCAAGGAGATAATTTATCAAACATGTATTCTACGTCGGGGTAAGGTTATTATTCCTGCATTTAGTGTTGGCCGTACTCAGGAATTACTTTATTCATTAAATCACCTTGAAGAAAGAGGGATTCTTCCGGATGTAAAATATTACGTTGACAGTCCTTTATCAATAAAGGCCACCAATGTTGTGAAAAGCCATCCTGAAAATTTCAATAAACATGTTCAGGAAGTCATGCTTCATGATGATGATCCATTTAATTTTCAAAAATTGACTTTTATACAAGATACAAGTGCATCTATGGCATTAAATAGTGATTCTGATCCATGTGTTATTATTTCTGCTTCGGGGATGGCCGAGGCTGGCAGGGTAAAACACCATATTAAGAATACTATATCTGATGAAAAAAATACAATTTTGATGGTTGGTTATTGTGAACCTAATTCTTTGGGTGGGCGATTAATGGCAGGGAATGCCTCTGTTTCTATATTTGGCGAACATTATCCCGTAAAAGCTGAAGTTAGAATCATACGGTCAATGAGTGCACATGGTGATTATGAAGATCTCTTGAAATTTTTAGAATGCCAGGATCCGTCAAAAGTGAAGAAGCTTTTTTTGGTTCATGGAGAATATAATGTACAGCAAACATTTAAAGAGAAAATCTTGGAAAAGGGATTCAATTCTGTAGAGATTCCCGAAAGACATCAGGAATATATTCTTTTTTAAAAAGCATATTGTTTTACTATTTTTCAATAAGAGATTAACGTGTTTATATTTACAAGATGAGGTACTTATTATCAATTATTTTAATTGCATCAGGTTTCAATAGCTGGTCGCAAACTACAATTATCAGGCAAGATCAGCAGATCAAAACAATGGTTGAAGAGGTGTCTTCTCAAAACATTGAATCTATCGTCAGGAAATTAGTTAGTTTTCAAACCCGCCATAGCATGAGTGATACCTTGAGTGCCACTACTGGCATTGGTGCGGCTCGTAATTGGATTAAATCAGAGTTAGAGCGTTATTCTGCAGCTTCTGGAGGGAGGCTTAAGGTTGAGTTTGATACATTCACTCAGGCTGCAGATGGCAGAAGGATTGCTACTCCAATGGTTATGAAAAATGTATTGGGGTTACTTCCTGGAACTGACCCTGCAGATGACCGTGTATTTATTGTTTCAGGCCATTATGATTCTAGGGCATCTGATGTAAACGATTCTAAAATTTTTGCTCCTGGTGCCAACGATGATGCATCAGGAACAGCTGCTGCCATGGAGCTGGCTAGGGTAATGAGTAAGTTTAAGTTTAATTGCACCTTGATTTTTGTGGCCATGGTTGCTGAAGAGCAAGGTTTATATGGTGCTACCAATCTTGCAAAACGAGCAAAAGCAGAAGGCTGGAATGTAGCTGGCATGATTACCAATGATATTGTGGGTAATACCTATGGCATTGAAACCGGTTTAAAGGATAATAACAGTGTTAGGATATTTAGTGAGGGAGTGTCAGTTGTAGAAAGTCCTGAAGAAGTGGTTCGACGTGCAAGTACAGGATCAGAGAATGATGGTAATGCAAGGCAATTTGCAAGATATTTTAAGGAGGTTGGTGAGCGATACGTGGAGCAATTAGATGTTAAGCTGATTTATCGTCGCGACAGGTACCTCAGGGGTGGCGATCATACTCCTTTTTCTCAGCTTGGTTTCGCAGGAATAAGGGTTACCGAAATGAATGAAAATTTTGATCGTCAGCATCAAACAGTCCGTAAAGAAAATGGCACTGACTATGGTGATTTACCTGATTTTGTGGATTATGAATATACCCGCAAAGTAACCCGAATGAATTTGGCATCACTTGCTAATCTAGCTTTAGCACCAAGAGAACCTCAAAAGGTGGGCATTGTAACCAGTGGTTTAACGAATAAAACTGAACTTAGGTGGGAACTACCTGCAGGTGAAATACCTATTGGTTATTATGTGGTTATGAGAGAAACGAGCAGTCCTGTTTGGCAGAAAAAGTTTTTTGTTGCCGATACAAAAGCAATTTTCAATTATTCAAAAGACAACTATTACTTCGGTGTACAATCGGTTGATAGCGATGGACATGAAAGTCTGGTGGTGATTCCCCGCTCAGTACGTTAATTATTTAATAACTGCTTGTATTATTGTCTTGACTGATGGAACCTGTAATTTTAAGCCTGCATTTTGTTTTTCAATAGGAATTTCATTTTTTACACTTAATAAAAGAATTCCAATTAGAATGAATAATGGCACTAACAACATGATGAATGGAGAAATACAGTTCGTAAACTTTTTCATTTTATCTATTTTGATAGAACAAATAAATACCTATTTACTATCATTCTGAAATGTATTAGACCAAGTTGCCTATTTACAAGACAAACCGTACATTTTACTCTCTAAAGTTTAATAGCTTATTTTTTGGGTTTTGTAGAGTGCTTTTGCCTGTTGGTCGAAACCAATGCCCTCTACTAATCCTGAAATAATACTTTTAGTTCATGAATAAATTGAAGCAGATAATTCTTCATGCCATTATTTGGATAGCAATTGTACTGTACTTTATGTATAATAATGGCAGAACTGAATATTCAACCATAGTTAATTTTGTTTATTTCGGAGTTATTAATATTTCGCTTTTTTATATTAATTACCTTTTCATCCTTCCAACTTTTCTGAATAGAAAAAAATATTTATGGTTTTCGCTTTCAATCTTGCTTCTGGTTATGATAACCGCATTTATAAAATGCGGTCTAGCCTATTATTTCTATGATATAGTAATAAAAAGGAACGGAAGCAAGTTTGTGATGGACTTCTGGCTTTATTACTCAAGTGCTGCATTTGTTAGTTGTTTCTTTATCTTTCTGAGTACGGTTTTAAAATTTATACAGGATTGGTTTCTAAATGAAAAAGTTAAAAGTAATCTGGAAAACGAAAATTTAATTGCGGAGCTCGCATTCTTAAAATCTCAAATAAATCCTCATTTTTTATTTAACTCTCTAAATAACATCTATTCGCTTGCCTACCAAAAATCAGAGAAAACACCCGAAGCCATTCTAAAGCTTTCTGAGATTATGAGGTACATGCTTTATGAAAGCAATGAGGACAAAGTTGCCCTATCTGCTGAGATCAGATACCTTGAAAATTATATTGAACTTCAAAAGCTTAGATTCAAAGACAATATTTATATTAAGTTTGAGATAAATGGCGATCCATTAGGCCTAATGATTACTCCACTAGTGCTGATCTCTTTTGTAGAAAACGCCTTTAAACACGGCATTGCAACTGATATTGAAAATCCAATACGAATTGAACTCAATCTTTCAGAAGGTAAACTTTTGTTTCATGTAATCAATATAAAGAGTTCACTGAATAAGGATATAACTGGAGGTATTGGATTGCAGAATGTGCAAAGGCGACTTTCCCTGATATATAAAGATCGTTATCGCCTTCATATTGATGATAATAATGATATTTATAATTGTGAATTATATCTAAATTTATAGGATGATACGCTGTCTGGTTGTTGACGATGAGCCACTTGCTCTCGATATTTTAGAAGATTATATCAGCAAGGTCCCATTTCTGACTCTTGTAAAGACTACTACCAGTGCCATCGAGGGCTTGTCGCTTGTGCAAAGTGATGCAATAGACCTGGTTTTTTTGGATGTGCAAATGCCCGAGCTTACTGGTATACAGTTTTTAAAGATCATTAATGGAAAATGTGATGTGATACTCACAACTGCATATTCTCAGTATGCGCTTGATGGATATGAACTCGATGTGGTAGATTATTTGTTAAAGCCAATTGCGTTTGACCGATTTTATAAGGCCGCACAAAAAGTGCTTCAGAATTCAGGAAATACTAACTCTCCAGCTCCTGAAGTACTTTCAGTTCAAAAAAACCACGACTTTATTTTTGTAAAAACCGAACATAAAATTCAGAAGATTTATCTTGATGATATACTTTACATTGAAGGGCTAAAAGATTACATTTCCATATTTACAAAGTCTGAAAGGATTATTACCCTTCAAAATATGAAGAAAATGGAAGAATCCTTACCTTCAAAATCGTTTATTAGAGTTCATAAATCATACATAATTGCTCTAGGTAAAATAGAGAGTATAGAACGTAGCCGAATCCAGATCGGTGAAAAGATAATACCAATTGGGGATACCTATCGGGAGTATTTTTTTAAGCAGATTGAAAATACGAATATTGGGTAAATCACTATAGCCACTAATTACAATGCCTTTCTAATTGCTGTTTCTGCGGCCTCTACAATTTCTTCCATTGTTTTATTGCCCGCTTCAAATGGTTCTAGAACCTCCCATGTTATTTTTTGTCCGGTGCTTAATGGAAATTTGCCATATTGGACTAACTTCCATGAGCCATTAATTGCAATAGGCACTAGTAGTGCCTCAGGTACTTTTTTTAATAATGTGGCTACTCCACCTACTGCAAAAGGTTTTATTAATCCATTCTTTGCTCTGGTTCCTTCCGGAAAAATAACTGTTGACCAGTTGAATTTTTTCATTCTTTCAGCCAATTTTATGATTTCCGAAACGGCTTGTTTACTGTCTTTTCTATCAATATTAGCACCACCCCCGTATTTTAAATTAAATGATATGCTTGGAATACCCTTTGTCAGTTCTATTTTTGAAATGAATTTTGCATGGTAACTTCTTAAAAACCAAATCAATGCAGGGATATCATACATACTCTGATGATTAGCAATAAAGATGATTGGCCTGTTCGTGGGTAAATCATATGGATTTTTAAATTTTATTCGGCTCCCCAATATATAATAGGTGCCTAATAGAAAGAAATTTAATACATCTACAGATTTTTTATGCCCTTCATGGCCTCCCAATTTTAAACAAAGCCACTGTATTGGATGGAACAAGAAAAGCAACATGCCAAATAGTAAATAATGAAGTGGAGTGAGTAGATAGCCAAATAGTTTATTCATGTATCTTAATTTACTTGGTAAAATTATTTTCTAATTTGATTTTTATCAACTAAAGTGTGTAATCTTTAGTTTTAAGATTGCAGCAACACTAAGTGAGTCAGTTATTTCTCCATTCAAAACCATTTCATATGCTTGCATAAATGGCATTTTTCTAAGAGCTAGCTCTTCACTTTCTTCTGGTTTTGATTCACCAAAGCTTAAGTTCTGAGCAAGGAATATGATACCAAGTTCATCGCTTACAGAATTAGAAAGGTGTATTCTTTGGATTTCTGTCCACGATTCTGCTTTAATACCTGTTTCCTCTAAAAGTTCCCGTTTTGCTGATATCAGGGGGTCAATGTTTTCTTGTCCACCGCCTTCAGGAATTTCCCAACTGTATGATTTCAAAGGAAAGCGATATTGACCAACAAGCCAGGTATTATTAGAATCATCTAAAACAATGATTCCAATTGCCAGGTTTTTGAAATGAACTTCTCCATAAATACCCTTTCCACCACCCGGATTGATTACTTGGTGCTCTGTTACACTGATCCATGGGTTATCATAGATCTTGTTACTGGCAAGAGTTTGCCATGGGTTAATGTCTTGTTCTTTCATCCATACAATAATAAAAAAAAAGCCTTCATTCTGGAAAGAAAGAAGGCTTTTAGAAATATGAAAAACGATTAAGCCAAGTTGAAGGCTTTTTTTACTTGAGCTGTATAATCAAGTTTTTCCCAAGTAAATAATTCAACATCTACGGTCTTTTCTTCACCGTTTGAGCCTTTAAAGGTTTTGGTTACTACTTCATTGGTTCGGCCCATATGGCCATATGCTGCAGTTTCAGAATAGATTGGATTACGAAGTTTTAAACGGGTTTCAATTCCGTAAGGAGTCATATCAAAAATGGAAGCTATTTTTTGTGCGATTTCACCATCGTTGAAATTAACTTTTGCAGTTCCGTAAGTATCTACAAAGATTCCCATTGGATCTTTAACTCCGATTGCATAAGAAACCTGTACAAGAATTTCACTACAAACCCCTGCTGCAACAAGATTTTTAGCGATGTGACGGGTAGCATAAGCAGCAGAACGATCCACTTTTGAAGGATCTTTTCCTGAGAATGCTCCACCACCATGGGCACCTTTTCCACCATAAGTATCAACTATGATCTTTCTACCTGTTAAACCTGTATCTCCATGAGGCCCACCAATTACGAATTTACCTGTTGGGTTAATATGATACTTTATTGCATCAGTGAATAAAGCCTGAAGTTCGGGTTTAAGCTGTGCTTTAATCCTAGGAATTAATATAGAAACAATATCCTGCTGAATCTTTTTCTGCATATTCACCTCCGAATCGAAATCATCATGCTGAGTAGATACAACTATGGCATCGATACGAACAGGCTTATGATCATCGCTGTATTCAATGGTTACCTGCGATTTTGCATCTGGGCGAAGGTATTTAATTGATGAATTCTCTCTTCTTAGAATAGCAAGTTCTGTTAAGATTTTATGGGCCAGATCTAATGCGAGAGGCATGTAGTTTTCAGTCTCATTAGTAGCATAACCAAACATCATTCCTTGATCACCGGCACCCTGATCTTGTTTATTTACACGATCAACACCCTGGTTGATATCTGCTGATTGCTCATGGATTGCTGAAATAACACCACATGAATCAGCTTCGAACATATATTCTGATTTTGTATAGCCAATTTTACGTATAACATCACGTGCAATTTTCTGAACATCCAGATAGACCTGAGATTTTACTTCGCCAGCTAATACTACAAGCCCAGTTGTTACCAAGGTTTCACAGGCAACTTTGGATTCTGCATCCCAAGCAAGAAAATTATCAATTAATGCATCTGAAATCTGATCAGCCACCTTGTCTGGGTGCCCTTCTGATACAGATTCTGAGGTAAATAAATAAGGCATAGAAGTGTGATTAAATATTAAAAATAAATAGACAGTTAAATAATGCAGTAAAATGGAAATGGAGTTGACCGGAGTAAAAATTGGCAGAATGTTTTAGCACTTTTTTTTACGTGGTTGCAATCAACGCAAATCGATCCACTTTTTTGCATAGCAAAAGTAGGATTAATATTATGTTCTAAAAAATTTAAGAGTATTTTTGATGTTTAATTCTAAATTAAATTGAAAAGAAAAATTTTATTCGTTATCAATCCAATTTCGGGTGTAAAGACCAAATATAATTTCCCGATTAAGATTGATAAATATCTGGATAAGAGCAAATTTGATTCTGAATGTGTGTTTACAGAATATCGTGGACATGGTTCTCGAATAGCAGCCGAGGCGATCAAAAATGGAGTGGATATTTTGGTTGCAGTGGGGGGTGATGGCACAATAAATGAGGTAGCATCTGAAGTTGAGGGAACTAATATATTAATGGGAATAATCCCGTTTGGTTCAGGTAATGGCCTGGCCAGATCGTTGGGAATTCCAATTCATGCTATTCAAGCTATTAAAAGATTGAATAAACTCCATATCAGTAAAATTGATTCAGGTACGTTTAATGGCAGAAAATTCTTTAATATGGCTGGTTTAGGATTCGATGCGCAAATTAGTGCACGCTTTGCTGAAAATGTTAAACGCGGGCTGATTAGCTATGCTAAAATCGCTTTCTCAGAAGTTTCCAATTATCATTCTCAACATTATCGTTTAAATATAGATGGAAAAGAATACGCACATCAGGCTTTTATGATTAGTATTGCTAACTCTTCGCAATATGGTAATAATGCGCATATTTCTCCTTTAGCATCTCTAAATGATGGAATGCTGGATATTTGTATTGTAAAGCCATTTCCTCTTTATAAATTTCCGGCATTGGTTTTTAGAATGTTTAGAAAGAATACCCATAAATCAAACTATTTGGAGATAATACAGGGCAGTAAAATCATAATTACGCGAGAGAACGCTGCAGTAATTCATCTGGATGGAGATCCTTTTGATATGGGGAATATACTTAATATCGGAATTAACCCACATTCATTAAATATCCTCAATTAAATTATGTCTAAAAAAAATAAGGGATATCAGGGGGTAGTGTTTTCAACCGATCCTGATTTTGGTTATACTTCAACAAATTTTGAGCCACTTGAAACTCTGGAAGCTCGATATCAAGATCTGAGAGTTCAGCTTGACAGAAAACAGCGCGGTGGTAAAGCGGTTACATTGATTACCGGTTTTATTGGAACTCAAGAAGATTTAGAGAGTCTGGGTAAAAAATTAAAACAAAAATGTGGAGTGGGCGGTACTGCCAAAGATGCCGAAATTATTATTCAAGGAGATTTTCGAGAAAAAGTGATGACATTACTCTTGGCAGATGGTTTTAAAGTAAAAAAAATCGGATCTTAATAATTCTTTTAATCATTAGTTTAATTCTTACTAATAACTTAAATGATTTAGAAGCTATGAATTTAGAGTTACAAGCTTAGTAAAAGCATTTGTATCAAATTTTAAACAATATCATCAATATACTGATAATGAATTACTTAGGTCTGAACCGAGCATAAATGTGCGTACTTAATTTTTAAAATCTCAAGGTAAATTTGCATTTACAATAAAAAATAGTTTTCATTGTAAAATGATTGCCAGATTGTGGAGGCGATCTTCTTTTAGAAAGGCATAATTCTTGCTTCATTCTAGGGATGGTTTTGACAGGAATTAATAGAATTAATAAATTCACAAATAATTTTTTATTAAGTCGAAAATTATATTTTTGTTAACCTTTTAATATTTAGGTGACAAAAATATTTTATAGTTATATATTTATCATAGATTACATTTAAAAAGCATTACCAAATAAAAATCAATTAACTTCTATTATTTAATCAACAACTAAAAACTAAAATTTAAAAAAATGGCGAACGCACCAAAACCAACAACAGCTAAGAAAGAAAGCTCTGGTTCAAGCATTTTTGCAAGTCTATCTATTGTGATGTGTATTCTTGTCGGAACACTTTTATGGAAATTCGTAATGGGAGATCCATCGAATTTCGAAGGCGGAGATGCTGAAACAGGTCATCCACTGCCAGGAAATTATTTCGGTATGGTTTATAAAGGTGGTTTTATAGTTCCAATACTTATGGGATTATTTCTTATGGTAATTGTATTTTCATTCGAGCGTTTCTTTGTTATCAGCAAAGCAACAGGTAAAGGAAATGTTGACTCATTTGTTAAAAAAATTCAGGCTTTCATCAGTGCTGGAAACATTGATTCAGCTATTTCAGAATGCGATAAGCAGGAAGGTTCTGTTGCAAATGTGATCAAATCAGGTTTGAAGAAATATAAAGACATGGAAACCGAAGCAAAAATGGATACTGAGCAAAAATGTCTTGCTATTCAGAAGGATATTGAAGAGGCAACTGCCTTAGAGATGCCGATGCTTGAACAAAATCTTACAGTAATTGCAACTCTTGTATCTATTGGTACTTTAATGGGTCTATTAGGTACGGTAACTGGTATGATCAAGGCTTTTGCGGCTTTATCTACTGCAGGTTCTCCTGACCAGGCTGCATTAGCAAATGGTATTTCTGAAGCATTGATTAACACTGCAACAGGTATCGCTACTTCTGCACTTGCAATTGTTATGTACAACGTATTTACTTCTAAAATTGATAAATTGACATATGCGATCGATGAGGCTGGTTTCTCTATCGTTCAAACCTATGCAAGTACTCATAAATAATAGGTTTTGAAATAATATTCCGGGCTTTACAAAATTCCCGGAATAGCTTCATCTCTATAGTAAATCGTTATTAATTAAAAAATAAGCAATGCCTAGAATTAAAGTTGCCAGAAAAAGTACAGCTATCGACATGACAGCAATGTGTGATGTGGCGTTTTTGTTGCTTACGTTCTTTATCCTTACAGCAACAGCCCGTCAGCCTGAACCGCTACCAGTAGATACTCCGGCATCAACAGTAAAGTTCAAGTTGCCAGATATTGATATTGCTACGCTTACTGTTGGTCAAGAAAAAGTATTTTTTGGAGTGCCGGGACAACCTATCAGGATTCGCACATTGGAATTAATGAGTGAAAAATACCAGATGACATTTACGGACGAAGAAAAATTGCGTTTCTCATTAATGGAAAGTTTTGGGGTTCCAATTGGAAATCTTAAGCAGATCATTATGTTAAAAGGCGATGAGCGTAATGCGGCCGGGTTACAACCTGGAATTCCTACGGATTCAGTAGGTCAACGTCCATCTGAATTGCACAACTGGCTGTTATCAGCACGTTATGCAACTAAAGAACTAAATAATGTTGATATGCGTGTCAGTATTAAAGGTGATTCAAGGGAAGAATATCCCTCAATCAAGAAAATATTGGGAATCCTTCAGGAGCAGAATATTAACAAATTTAGTCTGATTACCTCTTTGAGGGCAGACGAGAAGTAATTCGTAAATAAATATAAAACGCGATGGCAGAATTAGATACCTCCGGCGGGGGTAAGAATAAAGGCGGGAAAGTAAGAAGTAAGAAGCAATCAACACGTGTAGATTTAACTGCGATGGTTGATTTGGCTTTCCTTCTAATTACCTTCTTCATGCTTACCACTACGCTGGCAAAACCTCAGGCAATGGATTTAGCCATGCCTGATAAGGAAAAAGATGATCAGCAGGAATTGACAGTTGCTGATAATAGAACAATGACCATACTTTTAGGTGATAATAATCGCATAGAATGGTATATGGGACTTGTTGATAAGCCCCTAACTCCTCCTCAGGTTGATAATTATGGAAGGAATGGCATCAGAAAAGCTTTGGTCGAATATTCTAAAAAGGTTATTGCAACTACTGGTGATCCAAGTAAAGGATTAATCGTTTTGATCAAACCTAGTGATCAGTCAAATTATAGAAATTTTGTTGATATTCTTGATGAAATGAAAGTTTCAAACATAGATAGGTACGCGATTGTTGAGATTTCTCAACCAGATATCGCTTTATTGAAGCGTGATGGCCTCTACAAATAGTTATATTAAACAATTATTAACCCTTTAAAGAATTAAATATGTTAGGGTCTAAAATAGATTTATTCAAACCGGAATGGCTGGATGTTGTATTCACCGGGAGAAATAAAAGCTATGGTGCTTATGAATTAAGGAAAGATAATTCCAAAACCACAAGCCGTGCTATTATTATTGGTTCTATACTTTTTATTTTAGTGGTTTCATTGCCATTAATTGTAAGGTATATCTCCGGAATATTGCCAGAGGATGATCAGTTAAAGATGACGGAAGTTGTTCTTGCACCTCCTCCACCAATTAACAAAGAAGAGCTTCCACCTCCTCCTCCTGAACCACCTAAACCAAAGATTGATCAGATTAAATTTCCTCCTCCGGTAGTTGTACCCGCAGAAGAAGTTCGAGATGAAGAGCCACCTACAATTGAAGAATTGAAAGTTGCTGATCCTGGTCAGAAGACTATTGAGGGTGATCCAAATGCAGATATCGTTATCGATGAGCCAGTTGGCGAAGCACCGAAAGAAGTTGAAGTTACCGAGGATAATAGTATCAAGGATTTTGCAAGTGTAGAAGTACTTCCAGAGTTTAATGGCGGTATGGCTGGATGGGGAAAATATCTTCAGAAGAATTTGAAGTATCCTCCTATGGCTCGTGAAAATAACATTACAGGTCGTGTAATTATGAGTTTTGTTGTTGAAAAAAATGGACAACTGACTGATATTAAAGTACTTCGTGGTATTGGCGGTGGATGTGATGAAGAAGCATCTCGTGTATTGAAAAATGCACCAGCCTGGAAACCTGGTATTCAAAATGGTCGCCCTGTTAGGGTTGCCTATACAATGCCTATATTCTTCCAGTTGGCAGGACAATAGTATTGATGTCATTTTCTGAAATAGAACAGAACAAACAGAAATCGCCCGCAAAGCGATTTCTGTTTATTTTAGGGCTGGGGATGTTTTCCCTTTATTTTGTCCTAGGGGTTACAATCATCTTTTGGAAGGATTTTCCAATTGACCTTTCTTTTGAATACAGACTTGCATTTGCAATACTCTTGATTGTATATTCATTTATCAGATTTGTACGTTTACTTCGTTCTTAGTTATAAAGGATATGAAAAGGTTAGGGTTCTTACTTCATTTAGCCGTATTAGTATTGCTTGTATCGTGCAAGGGTAAACCTTCTGAGCAGCAAACCTACACTAGTGGTAAAGAGCAAATTCTAGTGGATGAAACTTTTGCACCAATAATTGAAGACCAGACTTACCTATTTGAAAGTACATATTCAGATGCAAATATTGATCTGGTACTGAAATCTGAAAATGAATTATTAAATTTGTTCTTAAGTGATAGTATCCAGATTGCGATCGTATCGAGGCTACTAAATGCTCAGGAAACTAAGCATTTTGAATCAAAAAATATTAAAATTCGAATTAATCGATTTGCTATTGATGGAATTGCCCTAATAACTCACAATTCATCAAATTATGTTAATGTAGATGTTTCGGATCTTATTAAGATCCTAAAAGGTGAAAAGTCATCTTTGAGTAGTTTAGTTTTTGATAATGCAAATTCCAGTACAATTAGGTACTTTAAGGAACTTGCAGGGATAAAAAATCTTCCTCAGGAAGGAATTTATGCTCTGAAATCAAATTCTGATGTTATTAAATATGTAAATGATAACCCTGGATCGATTGGAGTTGTGGGTGTAAACTGGATGGTTCAACCACCTGCAGAGCTTGAAAAAATTGTTGAGAAATTAAAAATATTGGGTGTTAAGAATAGTAGCGGCAAACCCGGTTCGGATGCGTATTATAAGCCCACCCAAAACGACATTGCAATAGGAATGTATCCTCTGACAAGGTCGTTATATGTTATAAATTGTGAAGGTGGCACAGGTTTGGGAACAGGTTTTGCTTCCTTCTTAGCAGGTGAACGCGGACAAAGAGTTGTGTTGAAATCGGGACTTTTGCCTGATAGTATTCCCTCTCGTGAAATAAATATTGTAAATTAAATTATATTGAAAATGATGAAAAAGGCAATTAAGATAACACTGAGTTTTATATTAATAGGTTCAGCAGTTTTTGCTCAGAGTTTAACAGATGCCAGAAAAGCAATTGATGCTGAACAGTATCAAAAGGGTAAGGCTTTATTGAACACGTTAACAAATACTCAGCCAACCAATAGCGAAAACTTTTTTTATTTAGGTAATTTATATCTTACCACTTCGCCTATTTATATCAGGCCTGATTATATCGATTCTGCTAAAGCAGCATTTAATAAAGGGATTACTGCAAATGCAGAATTTGCTTTGAATTATGTTGGATTAGGCGCAGTTGAACTTGCTAAAAAGGGAAATCCTTCTGTAAATTTTGATAAGGCAATTTCATTGACCAAAAAGAAAGACCATGTTACTGACTTATATATTGGCAGAGCTTATGTAAATGCTCCTGTACCAAAGATCGCTGAAGGTTTGGTTCATCTCAATAAATCAAAACTACTAAACGAAAAAGATGCTCAACTGTTTTTGGTATTAGGTGATGCTTATCGTTCAGAGATGAAAAATAGTGAAGCTTTCAGCGCCTATAGAACTGCATTTGAACTGGATAAAACCTTCTTAAGATCAAAAGTTGAATTAGGTAAGATCAATAAGATGTCAAAAGCATTTCCAGAAGCTATAGAAGAGTTTAATAGTGTAATTGCATTAGATGCAAATTATGGTCCTGCATACCGTGAATTGGCCGAGTCTTATTATCAATGGGCATGGACCTCACAAAAAGAATATGGAGGTCGTATTAAGCAAGCATTGCAGTATTATGAAAAATATATGGATCTAACTGACCGATCATTAGATTCCCGTTTGCGTCATGCAGACTTTTTATACCTTACAAAAGACTTTAAAGCACTTGAAGCAGAAGCTAATGAAATGGCTAAGTTAGACAAAGTGAATCCAAGGGTATTACGTTATCTGGCTTATTCTGCCTTTGAGAATGGCAATTTTATGGCAAGCTATCAAGCTTTAAAGGATTTTATATCTAAGGTTGAGCCGGCCCGTTTGATTTCTCAAGATTATTTGTATTTGGGTAGAGCTCAAATGAAAGATACGAGCATGTTTGTAGAAGGCTTAGTAAATATTAATAAGGCTGTAGAACTTGATTCTACGAATGCTGCTGTTATGAGCGAGATTGGTCAGGCCTTATACAAAGGAAAAAAATATACTGAAGCTGCTCAGGCTTATGAAATTGCAATCAAGAATCCAGAAAGAGCCCTTCTTGATTACTATTACTTAGGTATGTCATATTATTTTACTTACGGTGGGCAGAAAGCAGCTAACCTCAATCCTACTAAAGACTTATTAGTAAAGGCAGATACTGCCTTTAGTTTCCTCGTAAAACGTTCTCCAACTACGCAATCAGGATGGCAGTATAGAGGAAGAATTAATCGTTTGATGGATGATGAAAATGATAGTCAGGGTTTGGCAGTTCCTTTTTATGAGACCTATGTTAAATTAGTTACTATAGATAAACCAGAACTTGCAGCAAAAAGTAGTGTAGGTTTGATTGAAGCATGTAACTATCTTGGATCTGTAGCAGCTAGAAAAGAAGGAAATACGGCCAAGGCTAAAGAATATTTTGATAAAGTGCTTGTCCTTGATCCTACAAATGCAACGGCTACCCAGGCTATTGCAGCTATTAATAGCAGTAAATAGAGATTAAAATATTTGTGTAAAAGAAGCCCCTGAACATTGTTTAGGGGCTTCTTTTTTTTATATTTGTATCGTAATATTAAAAAATGGAAGCACAAAGTACATCACTGAATTATCTGCCAATTATATTTCAGGTTATTGTGGCCTTAGGGTTTGTAGTTCTTACTATGACTATAACTCATTTAGTTGGTCCGAAACGGAAAACATCTGATAAATTAGTTGCATTCGAATCTGGAATTAAATCAGTGGGCAATGCTCGCCAACCTTTTTCAATTAAATATTTTTTAGTCGCAATATTATTCGTCCTTTTTGATATAGAGGTAATTTTCATGTATCCATGGGCTGTGAATTTTAGAGAATTTGGAGTCAATGGCCTGATTGAGATGTTTATATTTATGGGTACTCTTCTGCTTGGATTCGTATATATCATAAAAAAGAAGGCACTAGATTGGGAGTAACATTTAGACTGGTTCTAAATAATGGTTTAAACAATTGAAAACATTAAATTTCTTAAATTTGGGCTCATTTTAGACTTGTCTGAATTGAGCTTTTTCTTTTGAAAAATTATGAGTGAAGTAAAAATAGTTGAAGCGCCTCCGGGTATTGAGGGATCGGGTTTCTTTGCAACATCAATGGATAAGGTGGTTGGGCTTGCAAGATCACACTCCTTGTGGCCATTGCCATTTGCAACTTCTTGTTGTGGTATTGAGTTCATGGCTACCATGGGGTCACACTATGATTTTGCTCGTTTTGGATCAGAAAGGCCAAGTTTTTCACCACGCCAGGCAGATCTACTGATGGTGATGGGTACCATAGCAAAGAAAATGGGACCTGTTTTAAAGCAGGTTTATCTTCAAATGGCAGAGCCGCGTTGGGTAATAGCTGTAGGTGCATGTGCAAGTAGTGGTGGTATATTTGATACCTATTCTGTTATGCAGGGTATTGATGAGATCATTCCGGTTGATGTTTATGTACCGGGTTGTCCTCCAAGACCTGAAGCGATCATTGATGGCTTTAATAAGATACAGGAGCTGGTCAAGAATGAGTCTCTTCGTAGGAGGGAATCACTAGAATATAAAGAATTATTAAGCAGATACGGAATCCAGTAATGGGCAAAATAAGCAACCAGCAAGTAATACAAAGTTTAACTTTAAAGTTCGGAGATAGAATTTCCGTTCCTACTGAGCCTTTTGGTTTATTAACGCTTGAAACTTCAGTTGATCATATCAGTGAAGTTTTACGATTTTTTAAAGAGGATAAAGAACTTAAATTTAATTACCTGACCGATATTACGGGCATTCATTTTCCGGAGCAGGAATTTTCTATAGGTGTAATTTATCACCTTCATAGCCTGTCAAATAATGTTCGTGTTAGAATAAAGGTTTTTCTGGATGGGAAGGCTCCACATATTCCAACTGCAACTTCACTATGGGAAGGCGCAAACTGGATGGAACGTGAGACTTTCGATTTTTTTGGAATCATTTTCGATGGACACCCTAATCTGATAAGAATATTAAATGTTGACGATATGACTGTTTTTCCGATGCGAAGAGAGCATCCGCTGGAAGACCCAAATCGTGTTGATAAAAAGGATTATTTCTTCGGAAGATGATGAATCACCCCATATTTACAGATAACGACCCTCAAAAAGAAACGATCACGTTAAACCTTGGTCCTACACATCCGGCAACACATGGTGTTTTCCAGAATATTTTGGAAATGGATGGCGAGAGAATCGTAAGTGGTGTTTCAACGATAGGTTATATACATCGTGCATTTGAAAAAATTGCAGAACACCGCCCCTTTTATCAAATAACCCCATTAACAGATCGAATGAACTATTGTTCATCCCCTATTAATAATATGGGTTGGCATATGACTGTTGAAAAGCTATTGGGTATTGAAACTCCCAAAAGAGTTGATTATCTAAGAGTAATCGTCATGGAGCTTGCCCGCATTTCAGATCACCTGATCTGTAATGGAATTTTAGGGGTAGATACAGGAGCATTTACCGGTTTTCTTTACTTAATGGAAGAAAGAGAACATATTTATGAGATCTATGAAGAAATATGTGGTGCTCGTTTAACCACTAATATTGGTCGTATAGGAGGCTTTGAACGCGATTTCAATGATATAGCTTTTGCGAAAATCAAGAACTTTTTAATAAAATTCCCTCCTATACTCAAAGAGTTTGAGGTCTTATTTAATCGTAACCGAATCTTTATTGAGCGTACTTCAGGTGTTGCACCTGTTGATCCTGAAACAGCACTTAATTATAGCTGGAGTGGACCTATTTTACGTGCCACCGGGGTAGATTATGATGTTCGTGTTAATGAACCTTATTCGTCTTACCAGGATTTTGATTTTGATATACCGGTTGGAACAAGTGGCGATGTTTATGATCGATACATTGTGCGTAACGAGGAAATGTGGCAGAGCTTAAGAATCATTGAACAAGCACTTCAAAAGATTGAGAAAGAACCAAAAGGTGTTTTTCATGCCAATGTTCCTGAGTTTTACCTTCCTCCAAAAGAAGAAGTTTATAATAATATGGAAGCATTGATCTACCATTTCAAAATTGTAATGGGTGAGATCGATACTCCAAAAACTGAAGTTTATCATGCCGTTGAAGGTGGAAATGGGGAATTAGGTTTTTATCTGGTGAATGATGGAGGTAGATCGCCTTATCGTTTGCACTTCAGAAGACCAAGTTTCATTAATTACCAAATGTATGCACCAATGAGTGCAGGCATGTTATTATCTGATGCCATTATCAATATGAGTAGCTTGAACGTAATTGCAGGAGAATTAGATGCTTAGTGTAACTGAACATAAAGAAATTGAATTTTCAGCAAACTTGATTAGCAAGTTTGAAGAGATCGTAACGCGCTATCCTGAAGGAAAGCAAAAATCAGCATTATTGCCCATATTACATCTTGTACAAGCTGAATACGGCTGGGTTAGTCCTGAAGCCATGGATAAAATTGCTGCTTTTCTTCAAATCCAAGCCATTGAGGTGTATGAAGTAGCAACATTTTATACCATGTTCTTTATGCGTCCTCAGGGAAAATTTGTACTTGAGGTATGCCGTACAGGCCCGTGTTGCCTTGTAGGTGCAGAAAAAATCATGCATCATATTGAAAAGACATTGGGCGTGAAAGAAGGTGAAGTTACCGCAGATGGTAATTTTAGTTGGAGAGGTGTAGAATGTTTAGCAGCCTGCGGTATGGCTCCCGTTCTGCAGATTGGTCCTGAATACACTTTTCACGAAAATTTAACAGAAGAAAGTGTAGATAAATTAATAGAAAATTTAAAAAATAAAATATAAGACAGGTATTTGGAGGCTAGTTGAGGTTTTTTAATTACAAATCTCACATTTCACATCTCATATCTCACATCTATAACAGAATGGCTCGCAAGTTATTATTAGAGAATATTAATGTACCAGGAATTCATACTTTCGATGTGTATCGTCAGCATGGAGGATACCGTTCAGTTGAAAAAGCGTTGAAGACCATGACACCGGATGCTGTGGTTGAAGAGGTTAAAACATCTGGATTACGCGGACGTGGAGGTGCTGGTTTTCCTACCGGTATGAAGTGGAGTTTTTTGGCAAAGCCTGAAGGCATAGAGCGATATCTGGTTTGTAATGCAGATGAATCTGAGCCAGGTACATTTAAAGATCGTTATCTAATGACTCATATTCCTCATCTTTTAATTGAGGGAATGATTGTTTCAAGTTTTGCTCTTGGCGCAAAAACATCTTATATCTATGTTCGTGGTGAAATGATGCCTCAGATCAGGATATTGGAGCGAGCAATTGCCGAAGCTAAAAATGCCGGATTCCTGGGCAAAAATATACTTGGATCAGGATATGATCTTGAATTATATGTTCAGCCGGGTGGTGGAGCCTATATATGCGGAGAAGAAACTGCATTAATTGAATCACTAGAAGGTAAACGTGGAAACCCACGAATCAAACCCCCTTTTCCGGCAATTTCAGGGGTATGGGCATGCCCTACCGTTGTAAATAATGTTGAAACTATTGCAGCTGTTGTTCCAATCATTAATGATGGTGGTGAAGAATATTCTAAAGTGGGTAACGGCAGAAGTACAGGCACAAAATTAATTTCGGCTTCGGGTAATCTCAATAAACCAGGTGTATATGAAATAGAACTTGGTCTTCCTGTTGAGGAATTTATCTATTCTGAAGAATATTGTGGTGGTATAGCCAATGGAAAAAGATTGAAGGCAGTAGTTGCAGGTGGTTCGTCTGTTCCAATTTTGCCAGCTAACTTGATCCTGAAAACAATCAATGGTCAGCCCCGTTTAATGAGTTATGAATCACTTTCAGATGGAGGTTTTCAAACGGGTTCAATGCTGGGATCAGGTGGGTTTATAGCGTTTGACGAAGATCAGTGCATAGTTAGAAATACATGGAATTTTGCCCGTTTTTACCATCATGAAAGCTGCGGACAATGTTCGCCTTGCCGTGAGGGTACAGGATGGATGGAGAAAGTGCTTCATAATTTAGAAAATGGGCATGGTAAAATGAGTGATATCGACCTGTTGGTTGATGTTTCTAAGAAAATTGAAGGCAATACGATTTGTCCTTTGGGCGACGCTGCTGCCTGGCCTGTTGCCAGTGCGATTCGTCATTTCAGAGATGAATTTGAATGGCATATTACTAATTCAAAAACAGCAATGGAGCAAAATTATGGTTTGGCAAAGTACGCTGATCCATTGCCAAAACTGGAAGAGGCAATTCAAAATTAAATGATTCTTTAACAATGAGCGATAAAGTTAAAGTAACAATAGACGGTATTACCGTTGAAGTTGAACCGGGTACAAGTATTCTCAATGCTGCACGTCAGATTGGGGGAGATATTGTGCCGCCTGCTATGTGCTATTATTCTAAACTTGAAGGAAGTGGTGGTAAGTGTCGTACCTGTTTGGTGAAAGTGAGCAAAGGTTCTGAAAAGGATCCACGCCCTATGCCTAAGCTGGTTGCCTCTTGTAGAACTGGTGTGATGGATGGAATGGAAGTGCAGAACATTACTTCGCCAGAAGTAATAGAAGCACGCAAAGGTGTTGTTGAAATACTTTTGATTAATCATCCTTTGGATTGTCCGGTTTGTGATCAGGCTGGTGAATGCCATTTGCAGGATCTCTCTTATGAGCATGGTGTTGCTGATACACGCTACGAATTTGATCGCCGTACTTTCGAGAAAATAGATATTGGAGACAAGATACAATTGCATATGACGCGTTGTATTTTGTGTTACAGATGTGTATATGTTGCTGACCAGATCACGGATAACCGTGTTCATGGCATTTTAGGCCGTGGGGATGCTTCTGAAATTTCAACTTATATTGAAAAAGCAATTGAAAATGATTTTTCAGGAAATGTAATTGACGTTTGTCCTGTAGGTGCTTTAACTGACAAAACTTTCCGCTTTAAAAACAGAGTATGGTTTACTAAACCTGTAGATGCTCATCGTGATTGCCCTAAATGTAAGGGCAAAGTAACACTTTGGTATAAGGGTGAAGAGGTATTAAGGGTAACAGGGCGTAAAGATCAATATGGAGAAGTTGAAGATTTTATATGTAATACCTGCCGCTTCGACACTAAAAATACAAGTGATTGGGTAATTGAAGGTCCACGTCATATTTCGCATACTTCAGTAATCTCTTCTAATCATTATGAGATGACTCTTTTGCCAGTAATCAAAGAGAATCCAATATTGATTGAAGCTAATAAAATTGAATTCGACAGAGCAACTAAGGTTTAATGGAACTAGCATTTATAATTGAAAAATTCGCATTGGTAACGGTCATATTTTTGATCAGTTTAACTGTAGCAGCATATTCTACACTTGCTGAACGAAAAATAGCCGGTTATTTACAAGATAGGGTAGGTCCAAACAGAGCTGGTCCTGGAGGCATGTTTCAGCCATTGGCAGATGGATTAAAAATGTTTTTCAAGGAAGAGATTATCCCTACAGACTCAAGCAAAGCACTCTTTATTTTAGGGCCATCGCTTGCCTTATTAACTTCTTTAATTGGAAGTGCAGTAATTCCATGGGGTGAAAGTATACAGATAGCTGACCGTCTGGTTAGTTTACAGATAGCTGATGTAAATGTTGGAATACTCTATATTTTTGGAGTAGTTTCTCTTGGTGTGTATGGTATTATGATCGGTGGTTGGGCTTCTAATAATAAATTTTCGTTGATGGGGGCTATTAGAGCAGCTTCACAAAGTATCAGTTATGAAATTCCGATGGGTCTGTCCATTATCGCATTATTGATGGCTACCAATACCTTGAGTATGAAAGAAATTGCCGAGCAGCAGCATGGCATGAATTGGAATATTTTTTATCAGCCATTGGGTTTCATTATTTTCTTGGTTTGTTCTTTTGCAGAAACCAATAGAACACCTTTTGATTTACCAGAATGTGAAACAGAACTAGTTGGAGGATATCATACTGAATATTCCGGATTTAAAATGGGAGCATTCATGTTTGCTGAATATCTGAATATGTTCCTTGCTTCTGCTGTAATGTCAACGCTTTACTTTGGTGGTTACAATTATCCTGGAATGGATTGGGTGAATAGTATGCTTGGTCCATTGTTTGGCCCGCTGATTGGAATGGGAGTATTGCTAGTTAAAATATTTGCATTTATATTCTTTTTCATGTGGGTAAGGTGGACAGTTCCACGTTTTAGATATGATCAGCTTATGAATCTGGGATGGAAAGTGTTGATTCCTTTAGCAATTGCAAATATTGTTATAACAGGAATTGTGATTACAATTTTTGACAAACTTTAATAATTCTGATCATTGAATAATCAGATTTATAAATTTTAAAAAACCCTTTTAGGAGGATTTAGGGTCTATGGAACCATTAAGTAATAGGAAAAAAGTATTAGAACAGAAACCAATGGATTTCTGGGAGCGTTTATATCTCCCGGCAATTTTCCAGGGTATGGGAGTTACTTTCAGACATATGTTCAAAAAGAAGGAAACTATTTTCTATCCCGAAGTTGAACGTGAGTTTTCTGAGAACTGGCGAGGAATGCACTCTCTTAAACGGGATGAACAAGGACGCGAACGGTGTACTGCTTGCGGGCTATGTGCTCTTTCATGCCCTGCAGAAGCAATTACAATGATTGCTGCTGAGCGCCAGAAAGGTGAAGAGGAATTATACCGTGAAGAGAAGTACGCCGCTGTATATGAGATCAATATGCTTCGCTGTATTTTTTGTGGGCTATGCGAAGAGGCTTGTCCGAAAGAAGCTATTTATCTGGATGGACCTATTGTTCCTGCAGATTACTTAAGAAAGGATTTTATTTACGGTAAAGACAAATTAGTTGAAGAGCCATTTAATGTCTAAAGGCTGTATAAATTTATAATTGGGCAAGCCGGATCCTGTAAATAATTCGGCAGAAATTATACCTTTGCCCCAGATTGGAGCTGAAGATTAAATTACCTTATTAATGAGTATATCTCTATTTTATTTTGTTGCTTTCCTGTCCATTTTCTTTGCACTCCTAGTGATCTTTGCAAAGAATCCAGTGCATAGTGTTCTGTATCTCATTGTCACATTTTTTACGTTCACTATTCATTACATTTTATTGAACGCACAATTCCTAGCAATAGTGAATTTCATAGTATATATGGGGGCAATTATGGTCCTATTTTTATTTGTGCTCATGCTTCTAAATCTTAATGAGGGATCAATTGGATCAAAATCTAATCTGATTAAAATGATCGGAGTTATTGCAGGAATGTGTTTAATAATAACACTGGTTGGATCTGCCAGAGTTTTGAATGCCTCCGAACCTTTGGTACTTCAAACTCAGGATCTTGGATTGGTCAAAAATCTTGGCAAGGTATTATTCAGCAAATTTCTCTTGCCTTTTGAGGTTTCATCTATTCTATTATTATCAGCAATGGTTGGAGCAGTTTTATTAGCTAAAAAAGAAATTAAACAGGTAAAATAATGGAAAATGTAACTCAGGCTATTCAGGGTGTACCTTTAAATCATTATATCCTACTTTGTACTATCATATTTTCGATTGGTGTAATTGGAGTGTTGATTAGGAGAAATGCTATCGTAATTTTCATGTCTATAGAATTAATGCTTAATGCAGTAAATTTATTGCTTACGGCATTTTCTGTTCAACATAATGATCCCTCCGGGCAGGTTTTTGTATTTTTTATCATGGCTTTGGCTGCAGCTGAAGTTGCTGTAGGTTTGGCAATCATCGTTATGATCTTCCGAAATACGAATTCAACGGATGTAAATATTTTGAATAAATTAAAGTGGTAATAAGGTAAAATCCTTTGCTTAGGACATATAGCATATAATAATGATAAATTTAGTTTGGTTAATTCCTTTATTCCCACTATTAGGCTTCCTCATTAACGGGTTAGGTCGCAATATGCTATCTAAAACCCTTGTAAGTTTTGTTGGATGTTTTTCTGTTCTAGCTTCTTTTGCAGTCAGTGTAGGAATATTCCTTGAACTCAACTCTTCAGAAACAAAATCATTCATTGTTCCAATTTTTGATTGGATCAGTGCCGGTGCAGTTAAAATCCCGTTCTCTTTTCTAATTGATCCTCTGAGCGCATTAATGTTACTTATTGTAACTGGAATTGGGTTTCTTATCCACGTATATTCTACCGGTTATATGAACCATGACGCAGGGTTCGGTAAATTCTTTTCATACCTAAACCTGTTTATTTTCTTCATGCTTCTCTTAGTGCTTGGATCCAATTATGTAGTGCTGTTCATAGGATGGGAAGGTGTGGGCTTATGCTCTTATCTGCTTATCGGATTCTGGTTTAGCAATGCTGCCTACGCAAGTGCAGCCAAGAAGGCATTTATTATGAACCGAATTGGAGACCTTGGTTTCCTAATTGCGGTATTCCTAATATTTACAACTTTTAATAGTGTGGAGTTTGCCAACGTATTCCCGCAAGCTGCCAACATGGTTTCTGGTGATTCAACGTTAATTCTAATTACTGCTCTATTATTTGTTGGTGCAATAGGTAAGTCAGCTCAAATTCCTTTGTTTACCTGGTTGCCAGATGCAATGGCTGGCCCGACTCCGGTTTCTGCATTGATCCATGCAGCCACCATGGTAACTGCTGGTATTTATATGATCGCAAGATCTAATATTCTGTTTACCCTGGCACCTGAAACTTTGGCCGTCGTGTCTATTATCGGTCTAGCTACTCTCTTGATGGCTGCAGCAATTGCAGTATCACAAACCGACATTAAAAAAGTATTGGCATATTCAACTGTTTCACAATTGGGTTATATGTTTTTAGGTTTAGGCGTTGGTGCTTATACCGGAGCATTTTTCCATGTGATTACTCATGCGTTTTTTAAAGCATTGTTGTTCCTTGGAGCAGGTTCTGTTATTCATGCAATGAGCAATGAACAGGATATGAGAAATATGGGTGGTTTAAGAAAGAAATTACCAATTACCTTCCTAACCATGATGATAGGTACTATTGCTATATCCGGAATTCCTCCTTTTTCTGGTTTTTTCTCTAAGGATGAGATACTAGCCCATGTATATGATCACAATAAAGTGTTTTGGATGATCGCAGTTATAGGGGCTATGTTTACATCATTCTATATGTTCAGAATGATGTACCTGACTTTTAATGGCAGTTTCCGTGGAACTACCGATCAGGAGCATCATTTGCATGAATCACCAGCTTCAATGACCATTCCTTTAATTGTACTGGCAGTTTTATCTGCATTAGGTGGCGTGATTGGAATTCCTGCAGTATTGGGTGGCGGTCACTGGTTGGAAAATTTCCTTGCACCAGTTTTTGAAGTTTCTAAATCCAAAACAAGTGCTTTGACACTTGATCATACAACCGAATATGTTTTGATGGCTCTTTCAGTTACTGCTGCATTGTTATCTATGCTATATGCTTATGTTCGATATGTAAGGCAAGGGCATATTCCTGCCGACGATCGTACAGAACGTGGTTTGCTTGCACGTTTATCTTACCATAAATTTTACATCGACGAAGTATATAATTCTTTAATCACCCGTCCATTGGATAGCTTATCAGGGTTTTTCTATAAAACAGTAGATAAAGCTGGGATTGATGGAATTGTGAATGGATTTGGAAAAGGGGCAGTTGAAGCCAGTAAAAGTTTTAGGTTACTTCAAACAGGTATGGTAGGCTTTTATATTTTTATGATGGTAGCCGGTATACTTGCATTACTGTTTTATAGTATGTACAAAATTTAATATTTAAGAGTAGAACGAGATAAATGGAAATTTTACTAGTACAAATCTTTATTCCGCTAATTGCTGCACTCATTATTCTTGTGTCAGGTAAAACTTTCGTAAGAGGTAAAGCTGGAGCATTCTCTTTAGTTACACTACTCATTACTGTATTTCTGTATTTAAATTTTACACCTGATGCTACTACGCAGTTCCTTGTAGATTTGGCATGGATTCCTCAATTCGGAATTCATTTCAAAGCTGGTGTTGATGGAATAAGCATGGTTTTGTTAGTATTGACCAATCTTCTAATCCCAATTATAGTTCTATCCAGCTTCAAACAGGATGTAAAGGATCAACAGGCATTTTATGCTTTGATATTCTTTATGCAAAGTGGTTTACTCATTGTATTTACAGCTCTTGATGCATTCCTATTCTATGTGGGCTGGGAAGTGGCCCTGATTCCAGTGTATTTTATCTGTGCATTATGGGGTGGAGAAAATCGGATCAAGGCTAATCTTAAATTCTTTGTTTATACCATTGCCGGAAGTTTATTGATGCTAATCGCTATCATTTATCTTCATTTACAAACTCCTGGTAATAGTTATGATATTTCAGAGTTTTACAAACTTGAGCTTGATTCAGTTACCCAAGGATGGATTTTTTGGGCATTCTTTGTAGCCTTTGCCATCAAGATGCCGATATTTCCATTTCATACTTGGCAGCCGGATACCTATACAGAAGCTCCTACCGCAGGCACTATGCTTCTTGCTGGTATAATGCTTAAAATGGGTATTTATGGTGTGATAAGATGGTTAATTCCTGTTGCCCCACTTGGGTTTCAGGCTTG
>CANKAT010000013.1 GCA_947479815.1 Sphingobacteriaceae bacterium | reverse complement strand
TCTGTTGTCTGTTATCTGTTATCTGAAGAATACTGCTGATTTCAAATTAGTACTTCCTCGTCTTTGTTCTTGGTTCTTGGTTCTGTTATCTGTTGTCTGTTATCTGAAGAATACTGCTGATTTCAAATTAGCACTTCCTAGTCTTTGTTCTTGGTTCTTGGTTCTTGGTTCTGTTATCTGTTGTCTGTTATCTGTTATCTGAAAAAATACTGCTGATTTCAAATTAGCACTTCCTAGTCTTTGTTCTTGGTTCTTTGTTCTGTTGTCTGTTATCTGTTATCTGTTATCTGAAGAATACTGCTGATTTCAAATTAGCACTTCCTCGTCTTTGTTCTTGGTTCTTGGTTCTTGGTTCTGTTAACTGTTTGTTATTTAAATTCTCCTTCGGTTATTACTATTTTCTTTGGTGGTTCATTTGGCTCCATTAAGCCAAGAGTATCTACCTCCTTTGCAACTTCTGTTTGTGTGCTTTTTAACATCAAATCGGCTTTTAATGTTTTAAAATCCCAACTAAGCTCTTTGACTTGCTTCCCTAGCTTATCAATATCACGAATGTTATTTTCAGCGAGGTGGCGGTTACCGATATAGATCATCCCTAAAAAAGCAATGAAAATGATGAAAGGAAGCATATCTGTAGCTGCCTGTTTTGATATCACTCCTTCGGTAAACATGAGGGTAAAAAAATTCCG
This sequence comes from Sphingobacteriaceae bacterium, assembly GCA_947479815.1. Taxonomy (GTDB): domain Bacteria; phylum Bacteroidota; class Bacteroidia; order Sphingobacteriales; family Sphingobacteriaceae; genus Daejeonella. The sequence continues at coordinate 51,815 of CANKAT010000013.1, read as the reverse complement.
GGGAATTTCTGCCTTTTCAATTACCTCTGGAATAACCTCATCATCAACCTGAGATTCAATCTTCTCTTCTGTTTTACTATTTCTAAATTGATTGCCCATATATCAAGCCTAAAAAGCCTAATTCTTTTCCGCTATTCTAAGTTTTGCACTCCGTGCACGGTTATTTTTCCGAATTTCCTCTTCTGAGGCTACTACTGCTTTACGGGTTAAACTTTCAAGAGGCTTGATCTGATTTCCGAAGAAATCTTTCTCAACTTCACCATGAAATTTACCCTTGGCAATAAAATTCTTTACTAGCCTATCTTCTAATGAATGATAAGACATTACTACTAGCCTGCCTCCTGGTTTCAAAACATCTACAGATTGTTCTAAAAACTCTTTCAAAGCCTCTAATTCCTGATTAACTTCAATTCTAAGGGCCTGAAAAACCTGAGCCAGGTATTTATTTTCTTTTCCTTTCGGGATTAATTTTGCAATTGCAAACTTCAGCTCATCCACTGTATTAATCGGCTTATTTAGCCGTTGGGTTACCAGAGTATTGGCCAATGTCTTCGCATTTTTAATCTCCCCATAAATTCCAAAAATGCGATGCAGCTGCTCTTCTGTGTAATTATTGACAATCAGTTTAGCAGTAAGTGAACCAGCCTGATCCATACGCATATCCAGATCTGCCTCAAAGCGAATAGAGAACCCCCGTTCTGGCTGATCAAACTGATGGGAGGACACCCCCAGATCAGCCAGAATACCATCTGCAGAAATGGCGCCCTGCAAACGGCAATTATTTTTGAGGTAGCGGAAGTTCTGATCAATAAAGGTCAATCGATCATCTTTCGGTAAATTCTTCTGTGCATCAGCATCCTGATCGAATGCTAACAATCGGCCCTTAGGACCTAAATGTTTTAATATTTCGCGAGAATGACCACCGCCCCCAAATGTTACGTCAATGTATACGCCTTCAAGCTTAATATTCAAGCCTTCCATGCATTCCTGCAGCATCACGGGATTGTGATAGTCAGTCATTCGACCCCCTTCTCGCTGCATTGCCCATCACCTCTTCGGCAAGATTGGCAAAATTTTCAGGCTCACTATCCAGCTGACTATCGTAAGCATCTTTAGCCCAAACTTCAATTTTATTCAATACGCAAGAAAGAACTACCTCGGTATTAATGCCTGCATATTCCATTAATGCTTTAGGAAGAAGTATACGATTCGCAGAATCTAAGGAGAGCTCGGTTGCTCCACGTGTAAAATAGCGGATAAAATCACGACTTTTCTTTTCGTAAGCATTTAGCTTACTAAGCTCTTCTGTGATGGTATCCCATTCTTTTTTAGTGTAAATCACTAGGTGTTTCTCGAAGCCACGATTAATCACAAGCCCTTCACGCTCAGCTTCTGGAAGCTGCTTCTTCAGGCTTGATGGTACCATCATCCGGCCTTTAGCATCAAGTTTACAATCGAATTCTCCTAAGAAATGGGACATTATTAATTTTTACTCTTTAATTCAATTGTAAAAGTAAATAACTTACCACTTTTTACCACTATCTCCCACAAAAAAAGTTTTCCACAGTTTTTTGATGTAATTTTCTCCTAAAAACTAATTCTCAGAGGCTTAAAAACAATTCGGGGTTTGTTAAATAAATGAGTAGGAATCGCCTATGCATGACAGAAGTAACTAAAATATGCTTGCGAAGCCTGAAATAAAACGGTTATTTTACTGATGGTTTCGATTTTAATCGATCAACTATTTGGGTTAGGGCAATTGCTATAAAGTGGATAAAGAAAATATTTAGACATGGATAAAATAAAAACCCTTAGGCAGCCCCCAATTAACCTATGAAATTATTGATAGAAAAGACTTAAATAAATTCTACTTTAATAAAATGAAACAAAGAATAATTGGTTTTGACCTGGCAAGAGCTTACGCCATTTTCGGGATGTACATTGTCAATTTCAATTTCAGCTTTGGTTCTGTTATGAGCCCTAATGATTCAATAGGGCATTTTCTAAATATTTTTACTGGAAATTCAACTGCCATATTCATTATTTGTGCCGGCATGGGGCTATCCCTTATGTGTAATAAGAAAACTTTAACTGTAAAAGAAAAAGCTGATTTAAAATCAAAGGTTGTAAAACGTTCTTGGTTCTTATTTGTCTTAGGTCTTTTACTTTTCAATTGGTGGTCAGGAGATATTTTACACTTTTATGGAGGCTACATGCATATTGCTGCATTGCTGCTTTTTGTACCAAGACGTTATTATGTATTAATGGCTATATCTGCAATTATCATATTTCATTTACTGATGTTGTTCATTCCTGTTGAAACGGGCTGGGACTTTACAACATACCGATACACAGACTTTTGGACACCATTAGGATTTTTTAGAAATACATTTTTTAATGGGTGGAATTCAATATTTCCCTGGTTTTCCTATTTTTTACTTGGGATGTGGCTTGGGCGATTGAACTGGCAGGACAATATGGTAAAACGCAGAATTTTCTTTACCGGACTAGTCATGTTCCTGTTGATTCAGGTACTTCGGCATTTAGCGAAAGAGCACTATTTTGATCAATTTTGGATCGATTATATGATGGCTGAATATTTTCCAGCTTTCTTACCATTCATCATAGTTACCATGGGTTTTGCATTGATGGTCATACCTTTTCTAATGTATATTGGCGAAAAATTTCCAACCAATACAATTGTACTTGCTTTACAAAAAACAGGACAAATGACCTTATCACATTATGTTATTCACCTGATACTTGGAATGATCATTTTAGCAAAACTAACTGGCAAGCATTATACAGGCTTTTTAGAAGATGAAATACCAACTTCAGCTGCTTACATCTTAGGATATTCTCTTTTGTTTTATATTTTCAGTGTATTCTTCAGTGTTTTTTGGAGAAAAAAATTCAAAAATGGCCCCTTGGAATTACTTATGCGTAAAATCTCAGGCTGATGTTGAAATCAATTGTACACAATTCTCAACAATCTCTTTGTTCATTCTCGTGTATTGAAAAGCAAAACCAATAATAGAAAATCTAAACTAAAACTATATCAAGATGAACAAGACCCTATTTATTATCGTCCTTTTAATAGTCAATTTAAAATCATTTGCTCAAGAAAAGCAGCAGCAGGATAAAAAGGAAATACTACAAAAAGTACAGCAGTTTTTTGATGCACTAGAAACACAGGACACCGTTTTGTATAAATCTATACTATTGAAAGATGGTCAAACCTGGGCAATCTCAGAGAAAAATGGAACTGTAAAATATTCCATGCGCCAATTTAGCGACCGATTGAGAACATTGGTCAACCCGGCTCAAATAATTCAGGAAAAACTACTGAGCTCCAAGGTTATGATCCACAAACAAATCGCTATGGCATGGGTACCCTATACACTAGATATCAGTGGTAAATTTAGCCACACCGGAGTGGATGTTTTTACTTTATTAAAAACAAGTGAAGGATGGAGAATATCAACACTTGCCTTTACTATGGATTACGGCTCAAGGTCGAAATGATGGTTAGTATTTTGAAATCATCAGCCTATCTTCGAAGCTCATACTTCAGACCTCATACTTCAGACCTCATACTTCAGACTTCAAACTTCAGACTTCAAACCTCATACTTCAGACCCCAGACCCCAGTGTCATTCCTTCCTAGATTAGGAACCATAAATAGCCTTCACACCAGGCAATTCTTTACCTTCCATATATTCCAATAAAGCTCCACCACCGGTAGAAACATAACTTACCTGATCTTCAAAACCAAATTTTGAAACAGCTGCTGCAGAATCACCACCACCGATCAAAGAAAATGCACCGTTTTTTGTAGCTTCAACTACTGCAACTGCAACTGCCTTTGTACCTACTTCAAATTTTTTCATTTCAAAAACGCCCATCGGGCCGTTCCAAAGAACCGTTTTAGAGTTTTTAATCACATCACTAAAAAGTTGAGCTGTCTCCGTACCAATATCTAGTCCCATCCAGTCGGATGGTGTAGTTCCAGCTTTAACAACCGCTGTATTCGCATCTGGCGAGAATGCATCTGCAATGACCGTATCCACTGGTAAAATCAGGTTTACTTTCTTCTGCTTTGCTTTTTCCATTAATTCAAGGGCAAGAGCCATTTTATCGTCCTCACAAATTGAGGTACCAATCTGTCCGCCCTGAGCTTTCGCAAACGTATAAGCCATACCACCTCCAATGATCAGATTATCAACCTTATCGAGTAACCTCTCAATCAAAAGAATTTTATCTGAAACTTTAGCTCCACCCATAATGGCTGTGAATGGCCTCTCTGCATGATTCAAAATCTTCTCTGCATTTGCTAGTTCGCCAGCCATCAGGTATCCAAAATATTTTGCTTCAGGAAAAAATTTAGCAATAATTGCAGTTGAAGCGTGTGCACGATGTGCAGTTCCAAAGGCATCATTTACATAAACATCGCCCAACTGAGCCAATTTTTTGGCAAAAGCCTCATCACCCTTCTCTTCTTCCTTATAAAAACGAAGATTTTCGAGGAGCAATACTTGGCCCGGCTTTAACGCCTTTGCCTTTGCGATCGCATCTTCTCCAATACAATCAGCTGCAAAATGAATATCACTGTTTAATAAAACTGCAAGATGTTTAACAATATGACGAAGCGAATATTGATCATCGGGACCATCCTTGGGTCTACCCAAATGTGACATTAATATAACTGAGCCCCCATCTTTCAAAATCTTTTCAATTGTTGGTACAGCACCAACCATCCGGTTATCATCAGTAATAGTGAACTGCTCATCAAGAGGGACGTTAAAATCGACTCTTATTAAGGCCTTTTTCCCTGAAAAATTTATTAAATCTATTGTATTCATATCATTATTCTTAGAGCGAATAAACGCTTTCTTTATTGAATTTTTAAGTACATCGCCTTATGCGGACCGATGCCTGGAATATCAAATTCTTCTGAAATAAATTCAAAACCCAATCCGGTATAGAATCGAAAAGCAAGCTTCCGGGCATTACACCATAAGTAATTTGCTTTTTGTCCGCGGAGATAAACAATTGAGAAATTGACCAGCTGATTCCCAATACCCATACTCTGATTGGCATGAAGAGTAGCCATACCCCTGAGCTGATACCCTGTCCCATTAAAACCTTCTCTACCCTGTTGATGAAAACTGGCAATACAAACTAGAATTTCGTCCTTAAAATAACCCAGATGAAAAGACAATTCATCATCATCTCCTTCAAAACGGCATAATTCGGGATCTAACCCCTCTCGTAAAACGGGGCTTCTTAAGGTAAGTGTATCTTCTGTGCTTATAAATTTGATCATTTGATGGCATCTTTCCTAAGAAGGGCAATTTTTACGACCAAATCGGCAATGCGGTTTGAATACCCTGACTCATTATCGTACCATCCAACTACTTTCACCAACTCACCAACAACCGAGGTTAATTCAGAATCAAAAATACAGGAATGAGGATTATCAATTACATCGACAGAAACAATTGGATCAGCCGTATATTCCAAAATACCATTTAGATAACCTTCAGAAGCTATTTTAAATGCTTGATTAATTGATTCCTTAGTTGGACGAGTTTTTAGGGTGCAGGTAAAATCTGTTAATGAGCCATTCAGTACCGGAACCCGAATTCCGGCACCACCCAACTTTCCATCCAAATGAGGAAATATGGTTGTTATTGCTTTTGCCGCACCAGTTGTTGTAGGTATAATTGATGCCGAAGCCGCTCTTGCACGTCGAAGATCCTTATGGGGGGCATCATGAAGATTTTGATCTCCAGTCATTGAATGTACCGTAGTGATATATCCATCAATAATCCCCCAATTATCATCAAGCACCTTAACCATCGGTGCAACATTGTTAGTTGTACAAGATGCATTGGAAAGTATCGGTGAAAAAAGATCTACCAGATCATCATTAACCCCAAGTACAACTGTAGGCACATCTTTATCAGGCGAAGGCGCTGAAATGAGCACTTGTTTAGCACCAGCCTGCAAATGCAGACTTGCCTTTTGAATACTTGTAAATTTACCGGTCGATTCAATCACTAAGTCTATACCCAGTTCTTTCCAAGGAAGTAAGGAAGGATCTTTTTCTGCAGATACATGAATTGGATGTCCATTGACTATCAAATGGTCAACATCTGCTGTTACTGTTCCATCAAAACCGCCATGTACGGAATCATATTTTAACAGGTGGGCAAGGGTTCTAGTATCAGAAAGGTCATTAATTGCTAATACCTCAATGCCTGCTTTATTGAGCAGAGCTCTCAGGGTAATTCTCCCGATGCGACCAAAACCATTAATAGCTATTTTCATGTTCAACTCGATAATAGCCCAAAGTTATTCAATTGAATGAAAAAGAGGCTCTAAAAAGAACGATAGGAACGAATAATTTTAAATTTCTTAATCAGAATTGCTTAGCTGATGAATATTAGCTAATAATTTATTGGAAATTAAACAGATCTACCCAAATAGTGTTTGAGAACTTACGAAGATCTGTTTTAAAAAACAATGAATCGGTTACCCAAAGATTAAGAACAAATTAAAATCACGATGCTAAGGAGTAATATGTTCATTAATTACCTTCCAAAGCATATCCTTAAGTTCAACTAATCCTTTCTGCGCAACTGATGAAATAAAGATGGTTGGGATAGTTGGTAATTCCCTTTTCATTTCATCCATAAGCTCATCATCAAGCATATCAGATTTACTGACAGCCAATATTCTAGGCTTTTGCATTAGTTCGGGGTTATATTGTTCTAATTCATTCAGCAAAATTTCATATTCCTCTGTGATATTGCGGTTTGTATCAGCCGGGACCATTAACAATAGCACCGAATTGCGTTCAATATGTCTTAGAAAACGAATTCCAAGGCCCTTGCCTTTTGAAGCCCCCTCAATAATCCCAGGGATATCAGCCATTACAAAAGATCGATTATCGCGATAGGAAACGATTCCCAAATTTGGAACCAGGGTGGTGAATGCATAGTCAGCGATTTCTGGTTTTGCAGCAGAAAGAACTGAAAGCAGAGTTGACTTACCCGCATTGGGGAAACCTACCAAACCAACATCAGCAAGGATTTTTAATTCCAGAACCATCCATTCCTCTCTTCCTGGCTCTCCGGGTTGTGAATATCTAGGTGTTTGCTTGGTTGATGTTTTAAAATGCCAATTTCCAAGTCCACCCCGACCGCCAGGTGTCAGAATTTTGGTTTCTCCATTATTGGTGATCTCAAATATGATCTCACCCGTTTCAGCATTGCGGGCGATAGTTCCCAAAGGAACTTCAAGAATTTCATCAATTCCTGTCCTACCAGATTTCTGTCCGCTTGACCCAGGAAATCCATTCTCAGCAATAATATGTTTTCGGTATTTCAGGTGCAATAATGTCCAGAGCTGGCTGCTTCCTTTTACAATAATATGTCCGCCGCGTCCACCATCACCACCATCAGGACCTCCTTTTGAAGTTAGAATGTCACGATGCAGATGAGAAGACCCTGCTCCGCCATGACCTGAACGGCAACATATTTTAACGTAATCAACAAAATTTGAACTCTGAGACATAATTTAATTTTACAGAGAACAAATTCCGGCAGGAACCTAATTGATCTCAAAAAGATAAAATTGCAGACTTATACCGCAATTAAAAGGTATCAACAACGGTGGAAATTGACTCGAATATTTCATCAACTGTTCCTATACCGTTAATGCTTGTAAATTTATTCTGGCCTTTATAGTAATTTGCTACAGGAGCTGTTTTGGAATTATATTCAACAATTCGCTTACGAATGATTTCTGGATTTGCATCATCTGAGCGTCCAGAAGCTTTTCCTCTGTTTAATAAACGCTTCTCTAACTCATCATCATTAACCACTAGGGCAATCATGCCCGAAATAGAAGAAGATTTAGAAATTAATAAACTATCCAATGCTTCAGCCTGAGCTACAGTACGCGGAAAGCCATCAAAAATAAAACCAATTGCGTGTTTATTGGAATCCAACTTATTACTGATCATTCCGATCACCACTTCATCAGGTACCAATAAACCCTCATCCATCAGCTTTTTGGCTTCAAGACCAAGTTCAGTTCCCATTGAAATTTCAGACCTTAGAATGTCACCGGTAGATAGATGAATAAGATTGAACTTATTGATCAACTTTTCGGATTGTGTTCCTTTACCAGCTCCCGGAGGGCCAAACAGAACTAAGTTCAGCATTCGATTTCTAATTAATCCTATTGGGTCAATACAAAAGATTGATGACAGGATGGTTTAATGAAAAATTAAAAACCTTTCCGAAAAATGATGGAAAAGGCTTTTTAGTGTGTGCACCTGAAGGGAGTCGAACCCCTAACCTCCTGATCCGTAGTCAGGTGCTCTATCCAATTAAGCTACAGGTGCGTTTTTAACGGACTGCAAAAATATGCTTTCTTTTTAAACTAACATAGTTTTTTTAAAAATTCTCGCAATTCCTTAAAAATCAAGACCCAATGAGCACTAAATTAGTTAAGTGCTTCGCGAATAGCATTGAAATTAGGAAGATCGCCTGCTGATTCCAAAACCTCTGCGTAAACAACCTGGTGATTTTCATCCAATACAAATGCAGCTCTTTTAGCAACACCTTTTAGATTAAAAACAAATTCATCATAAAATGCTCCATAAGCTTTAGATGTTTCTTTGTTGAAATCCGACAAAAGCAGGAACTGGTAGTTATTATCTTCCTTAAATTTAGCCAGAGTAAATGGAGAGTCAACAGAAATTGCCAAAACCTCGGCTCCTAAACCATCATAATATCCAAAAGTATCACGCATCGTGCATAACTGTGTGGTACATACTCCTGTGAAGGCCATTGGAAAGAAGTGGATCACAACTTTTTTACCTGCAAAATCTTTTAATGAAATTTCCTTTAAATCAGAACTGTATAAAGTGAAATCGGGTGCTTGTTGTCCTTTTGATAATGTCATAAAATTAATTTTTTTCTAAGGTAATATTTTTACTGAATCAACACCTAACAAAAACATATCCTTACAATTTAAGGACACAATTTAGAATTCAAGATAAAGATTTAAGCTGTTTATCCATCAATGCCATTCCTTCCTCAAAAGAATGAGGTAAATAACCCAATTCTACGATGGCTTTATCCAAAATAAATCCGGTCTTCTTTGGTCTTTTCGCGGCTTGATTTAAACTTTCTGCAGATATGGGTTTGATCAATGATTTGTTTAGTCCGTAATGATCAGCTACTCGTTCAACGATCTCCAAAATACTCATCAAATCCTTGCCGGAAGCATTAAAGACTCCCGAAGCATTCTTCTTGACGGCAAGCAGACAGCATGCAGCAAGGTCTTCTGCCAAAGTTGGCATTCTCCACTGGTCATTAACAACATGGATTGGTTCACCTTTTTCTAAAGCCCCTTTTGCCCATAAAATGATATTGCTTCGGCTCATGTCATTTACAATCCCATAAACTATAATTGTGCGTAAAATAGCCCAACGACAGGAAGAGTTTTTTAAAACTAGTTCAGATTCAAGTTTCGTTTCACCATAATAACTTAAGGGATTGGGTTCTGCGTCTTCAGTATATGGTCCATCTTCTCCGTCAAAAATAAAATCAGTTGATAAGTGGATCAATTGAATATCCCTCTTTTCACATATATCCACAAGATTTTTGACTGACTGAACATTAAGTGCATAGCATTGGGCTCTTTCTGCTTCGCATGCATCCACATTAGTCATGGCTGCTGTATGAATGATTGAATCTGGCTGATAAATATCAACTAGTTCATTCAAACGATCCCAATCAAGAACATCTAGCTCTTCATAGGTATATCCGTCTTTTAAATTATGTCTGTTTGGTCCAATAGAAGTAGCAATCAATTCAATTTCGGGGTCTTGTAGAGAAAGCTCCGTTACTTTCTGTCCGAGCAGTCCGTTGCTACCAGTAACAATAATTTTTTTCATTTTCCAAATAAAACAGATTTTAGGTTAAGAATGCAATTTTTTAACAAAGAGTGTCATTTTATATTCATTCAATGAACCAATTGCAAAAAAATGAAGAACGAATCCAATAACATCGAGTTTCTGAATTCAAATAATTTAAAATGACTTTACTGAATTTAGGACACAAATTATCTATAAATTCCTTATTCCATCCAAAAAATAACTACCCTTACCTCAAAAAAACGAATTCTTTTAACGGTGGAAAAATATTTTGGGAATATTGATTAAAAAACTTCTATTAAGTATTTGATTTACGGGGATAAAGAGTATTTTTGCAGACCAAAAAAGGCCTCCTAAAATGGGCTCAAATTGTTGATTTAATAAAATTTACAAAATTTATATGCCAAACTCCGGAAAAATTGCACAGATCATCGGACCTGTAGTAGACGTAAGTTTCACTGAAAATGCACACTTGCCAAAAATTTATGATGCTTTAGAAATCGTAAAAGACAACGGACAAAAGATAATTCTTGAAGTTCAACAACATCTTGGAGAAGACCGTATTCGCGCTATCGCGATGGATTCAACAGACGGACTTGTTCGTGGGATGAAGGTAGTAGATACCGGATCTGCTATAAAAATGCCGATTGGAGATAAGATCAAAGGTCGTTTATTCAATGTAGTTGGGCAAGCTATTGATGGAATTGATACCATGGATAATGCTGATGGCTACCCTATCCACAATACTCCTCCAAAGTTTGATGAGTTGAGTACAGAAACTGAAGTACTTTTCACTGGTATCAAAGTAATTGATCTTTTAGAGCCTTATGCAAAGGGTGGTAAAATTGGATTATTTGGTGGTGCAGGTGTAGGTAAAACTGTATTGATTATGGAATTGGTAAACAATATCGCCAAAGCATATGCAGGTTTATCCGTTTTTGCCGGAGTTGGAGAACGTACACGTGAAGGAAATGACCTTTTACGTGAGTTCATCGAATCAGGGGTAATTAACTATGGTGATGCATTTAAGCATTCAATGGAAGAAGGCGGTTGGGATCTAACATCAGTTGATAAAGAAGCATTAAAAGATTCTAAAGCAACTTTAGTTTTTGGACAAATGAATGAGCCTCCTGGTGCACGTGCACGTGTTGCTCTTTCAGGATTAACAGTTGCTGAATATTTCCGTGATGGAGATGGTGAAGGACAAGGAAAAGATATTCTATTCTTCGTTGATAATATATTCCGTTTCACTCAGGCAGGTTCTGAGGTTTCGGCACTATTAGGTCGTATGCCTTCTGCGGTAGGTTACCAGCCAACACTGGCCACTGAAATGGGATTGATGCAGGAAAGGATTACCTCTACAAAAAGAGGTTCAATTACATCTGTTCAAGCTGTTTACGTTCCTGCAGATGATTTGACTGACCCTGCGCCAGCAACAACATTTGCTCACCTTGATGCTACAACTGTATTATCACGTAAAATTGCTGAACTTGGAATTTATCCTGCAGTAGATCCTTTAGATTCAACTTCACGTATCTTGAATGCAGCTACCCTTGGTGATGAGCACTATGGTACAGCCCAGCGCGTTAAAGAAATTTTACAACGCTATAAAGAATTACAAGATATCATCGCTATCCTTGGTATGGACGAATTATCAGAAGATGATAAGTTGGTAGTAGGTCGCGCTCGTCGTGTTCAGCGTTTCCTTTCACAGCCATTCTTTGTTGCTGAACAGTTCACCGGACTAAAAGGAGTATTGGTTGATATTAAAGATACCATCAAAGGTTTCAATATGATTATGGACGGAGAAGTGGATGAATATCCTGAAGCTGCTTTCAACCTGGTTGGAACTATCGAAGATGCTATTGAAAAAGGTAAAAAAATATTAGCTGAGTCAAACTCTTAGGAGATATTAGATGATGAGACATTAGATTTGAGACAATCTCATATCTCATATCTCACATCTCACATCTAAAAAATATGAAATTAGAAATATTAACACCTGATAAAAAAGTTTACGAAGGAGAGATAAGATCTGTAACCGTACCTGGTACGATGGGATCTTTCGAAGTACTGAAAGACCATGCTCCTATCATTTCAACACTTGAAGATGGGAAAGTGATTATCCGTAAAGATAATAGCCCCGTAGAAACTATATCTATCAAAGGAGGAGTAATTGAAGTATTAAATAATTCAATTATGGTACTTGCCGAAGGAATCCAAGATTCCTGATCAACAAACATCATTTGAAAGCCCTTCTGATCATTAGATCAGAGGGGCTTTTTTGTTTATAACCAATCCCAACTTTCCAATCCAAAACCTAATTTTAGGCAGAAATGTTCATAAATATTGAAAGAGCATATTTTCTGAACCGAAAACCGAAAACCATTTTGGTCTATTTATACAATATATTATTTAATATTTATGGCTATTTAACATATTAAATATTGAAATTTTCATTTTTTCAGTATTTTATTCTTATTTAAAATAATTCCACTTGCTATTGATACTTAAATCATAAGCACTTAAATTGAGATTTAAATAAATTAGGAAATTTAAAAGATTTAAATAATCATCAATAGATTGAATTGTACATCTAAAAAACTGATTAATTAGGAACTAATCGCTGATAATAATGTAGAATTTATTTTTCTGCTCATTACTATCAGCAAGGCCTGAAATTGAATAAACCCAATAAAAATTGAACGCCTTCCTTTAAAAGAGAGGCTTTTTTTAACAACAATTATTGAACAACTAATAACACATCCATACATCATAAAAAGGTAAATAAATTACGATTTATACTAGAAAGATGGCACTAAATAAATATAGCAAAACAGTTACTCAAGACCCTACACAACCTGCTTCACAGGCAATGTTATATGGAATAGGACTAACTACCGAAGATCTTGCAAAAGCGCAAGTAGGAATTGTTAGTATGGGTTATGATGGCAATACCTGTAACATGCATCTGAATGATCTTGCAAAAGATGTGAAAAAAGGAGTATGGGATAATAACCTTGTAGGCCTTATGTTCCATACTATTGGAATCAGTGATGGCATCACAAATGGTACTGAAGGTATGCGCTATTCTTTGGTTTCAAGAGATGTAATTGCCGATTCAATTGAAACTGTTTGCGGAGGTCATTATTATGATGGATTGATAGCTTTGCCCGGTTGTGATAAAAATATGCCCGGAGCAATTATGGCAATGGGCCGCTTAAATCGACCAGCAATTATGGTTTACGGTGGAAGTATCCATTCAGGCCATTATAAAGGTCAATCCTTGAATATTGTTTCGGCATTCGAAGCTTTGGGTCAAAAATTAGCAGGGAATCTTGAAGAAGAAGATTTTCAGGGAATTATCCAGAATGCTTGCCCGGGTGCTGGAGCTTGTGGAGGTATGTATACGGCCAATACCATGGCATCTGCGATAGAGGCAATGGGTATGAGTTTACCTTATAGCTCATCCTACCCCGCCTTAAGTATAGAAAAAAGACAAGAATGCCTGGAAGCAGGAAAATATATCAGAATCCTGCTTGAAAAGGATATCAAGCCTAGTGATATCATGACCAGAAAAGCATTTCACAATGCACTAGTAACGGTAATGGTTCTAGGTGGTTCTACCAATGCTGTTCTGCATTTAATTGCAATGGCAAAATCAGTAGGTATAAAACTTGAACTGTCTGATTTCCAAAAAATTAGTGATGAAACCTCTGTCATAGCAGATCTCAAGCCTAGCGGAAAGTACATGATGGAAGATGTTCATACCATTGGCGGTATGCCCTCTGTATTAAAATATCTATTGCAAAAAGGATTGATCCATGGCGATTGCATGACCGTTACAGGAAAAACTCTGGCCGAGAATGTAGCCAACGCAGCCGACCTTGATTTCAATACACAGGATGTTATTCTTCCGTATGAAAACCCAGTAAAGAAAACGGGGCATTTACAAATGCTATACGGCAACCTTGCTCCAATGGGTTCAGTAGCCAAGATCAGTGGAAAAGAAGGTGAATCTTTCATCGGTCCGGCAAGGGTTTTTGATGGTGAATTTGAACTGATCCATGGCATTAGCAGCGGCAAAGTTAAAGCAGGCGATGTGGTCGTGATCAGGAACGTAGGACCAAAAGGTGCTCCGGGAATGCCAGAGATGCTGAAACCAACTTCTGCCATCTTTGGTGCAGGTTTAGGCGCATCAGTTGCGCTGATCACAGACGGCCGATTCTCTGGCGGTACTCATGGCTTTGTTGTTGGGCACATCACTCCCGAAGCCTTTGAAGGAGGAAACATCGGGCTTGTAAAAGATGGTGACACCATTGAAATCAGTGCTACTAAAAATTCAATTAATGTCATGATCTCTGATCAAGAGATGGAGAACAGAAGAAAACTATGGATTCAGCCAGAACCTCCTGTTAAGAATGGAGTTTTATTCAAGTATTTTAAACAGGTAAAAAGCGCATCCGAAGGCTGCGTTACCGACGAATAATAAATAAATCAACGATCAGATGAATGATTTAACGATCAGCTTAAATCACAATAAAAGAGAAATATTATGGAAACTGAGCAGAAAGAATTGAGCAACCCAGCAGAAGTAGAAACCATTGAAGTTTCGGGTTCTGTAGCTCTACTCGAAGCATTGATCACAGAGGGTACTGATGTTATATTCGGATATCCTGGTGGAGCAATCATGCCTATCTATGATGCACTATACGATTATAAAGAAAAATTAAACCATATTCTTGTAAGACATGAGCAAGGCGGTATCCATGCCGGGCAAGGTTTTGCAAGAACATCAGGAAAAGTAGGTGTTGTATTTGCAACCAGCGGCCCTGGTGCCACCAATCTAGTTACAGGTCTTGCTGATGCTATGATTGACAGTACTCCTCTGGTATGCATCACAGGGCAAGTATTTGCACACTTATTAGGCACTGATGCTTTTCAGGAAACAGATGTAATCAATATTACTACCCCTGTTACTAAATGGAATTATCAGATCACTGACGCAACCGAAATTCCGGAAATAATCAGTAAAGCTTTTTACATTGCAAGAAGCGGTAGACCGGGGCCAGTGTTAATTGATATCACCAAAAATGCGCAGATACAGAAATTTGATTACAGTGGGTATACACCTTGTAATCATATTCGCAGCTATCGTCCAAAGCCTTTGATCAGGAAAGAATATATCATACAGGCCGCAGAATTAATCAATCAGGCAAAAAAACCATTTATAATTTGGGGCCAGGGGGTTATACTTGGTGAAGCCGAACAAGAATTCAAGGCTTTTGTAGAGAAAAGCGGAATCCCTTCAGCATGGACTATACTTGGTGCCGGAGCCATCCCTACGGATCATCCGCTGAATGTAGGTATGCTGGGGATGCATGGAAATTATGGGCCTAACGTACTTACCAATGAATGCGATGTGCTGATAGCTATAGGCATGAGATTCGATGACCGGGTAACTGGCCGTCTAGATAAATATGCTAAACAAGCAAAAGTTATTCACCTGGATATTGACCCATCTGAAATAGATAAAAATGTTCAAACGACGGTTCCTGTTTGGGGCGATTGTAAAGAAACTATTCCCGCTTTAACAGACCTTATAAAGCAAAAAGAACATAAGGAATGGCTACAAAAATTCAGAGATTTCGATCAAAATGAGATTGAAGCGGTAATTCATAATGAACTCCATCCTACAAGCGGAGAACTTACCATGGGAGAAGTTATTCACCAGTTGAATGTACTTACCAAAGGGGAAGCAGTAATTGTTACTGATGTAGGTCAGCATCAGATGGTGGCCTGCAGGTATGCCAAGTTAAATAGTACACGAAGCAATATCACCAGTGGCGGATTAGGAACTATGGGATTTGCCCTTCCTGCAGCAATTGGTGCTAAATTTGGCGCCCCAAATCGTACAGTCGTGGCAATAATCGGTGATGGAGGATTTCAAATGACCCTCCAGGAACTTGGAACAATCATGCAAAGTGGAATTGATGTGAAGATCTTGATTCTGAACAATAGATTTTTAGGCATGGTAAGGCAATGGCAAGAGCTGTTTAATGAGCATCGTTATTCATTCGTTGATATAGCAAGCCCAGATTTTGTTGCTGTGGCCGCTGCCTATGGCATTAAAGGCAGAAGTATCTCAGAGCGTAGTGATATTACTACTGCCTTGCAGGAAATGCTGAACAATAAGGGATCCTTCCTCTTAGAAGTGATGGTAACTAAAGAAAATAATGTATTTCCAATGGTACCGCAGGGATGCAGTGTGAGTGAGATCAGATTGAAATAATAACTACTCAACAGAACGACGAAAAAAACAAGATGAGCAATCAGAACGATACAGAAAAGCCGTCCGGAAAACAGGAATATAATATTACTGTATATACCGAAAATCAGATCGGGCTCCTGAACAGGATCGCGATCATTTTCACCAGACGCAAAATAAATATTCATAGCCTGAATACTTCACCATCTGAGATAGAGAGTATCCACCGTTTTAATATTGTGGTTCACGAAACTGAAGATGTGGTAAGAAAACTATCCAGGCAAATTGAAAAGCAGGTTGAAGTATTGAAAGTTTATTTCAATACCAATGAAGATGTGATCTGGCAGGAACTTGCTCTTTATAAGGTACCAACAGATATTATTGCAGAAAAAGCAAGTGTAGAGCGTTTACTTCGTGAAAACGGTGCGCGCGCAGTTGTAATCCGTAAAGATTATACTGTTTTTGAAACTACAGGGCACCGCGAAGAAACAGATGCTTTGATCAAGATTCTACAACCTTTTGGACTGATCGAATTTGTTCGCAGTGCGCGGGTGGCCATCATCAAAGATAGCGATGGCTTTAACCGCAAATTACGTGAGTTTGAAAAAGCAGAACCTGGCGAAGAAGTAGCTGAGAATGAATATCTTAATAATGGACAGAAGATCTTTACGATGTAGTTCAATCTGAAAATAAAATGATTTAAATAAATAACATTAAATAAAAACAAAAAGTAAAAACAAAACAATATGGCAAAGATCAATTTCGGCGGGGTTGTAGAAGAGGTAGTAACCCGCGAAGAATTCCCCTTAGACAAAGCTCGTGAAGTTTTAAAGCATGAAACCGTAGCAATTATTGGTTATGGGGTTCAAGGTCCGGGGCAAGCATTAAACCTGCGCGACAACGGTATCAATGTAATTATCGGTCAGCGTAAAGACTCCAAAACATGGGACAAAGCTATCGCGGATGGATGGGTACCTGGAGTAACTCTGTTTGAAATTGAAGAAGCGGCTGAAAAAGGTACAATCATTCAATATCTATTATCAGATGCTGGTCAAATTGCACTTTGGCCAACAATCAAAAAATACCTTACTCCCGGAAAAGCGCTTTACTTTTCACACGGATTCGGTATCACTTATAAAGAACAAACAGGAATCATACCTCCTGCTGATGTTGATGTAATATTAGTTGCACCAAAAGGATCAGGCACTTCATTGCGTCGTCTTTTCTTAGCTGGCAAAGGTCTTAACTCTTCTTTTGCAATTCATCAGGATTCAACTGGTAATGGAAGAACACGTGCAATCGCACTAGGTATTGGAGTTGGTTCAGGATATTTGTTCGAAACTGATTTCCGTAAAGAAGTATACTCTGATCTAACTGGTGAGCGTGGTACCTTGATGGGCGCTATTGCCGGTATCTTCGAAGCACAGTACAATACACTGCGCAGAAATGGCCACTCACCTTCTGAAGCTTTCAACGAAACTGTTGAAGAACTTACTCAAAGTTTAATGCCTTTAGTTGCAGAGAATGGGATGGATTGGATGTATGCTAATTGTTCAACAACTGCACAACGTGGAGCACTTGATTGGAAAGGTCGTTTCCGTGATGCAACCCAGCCAGTTTTTGATGAACTATACGAGAGTGTGGCATCAGGAAAAGAAGCTGAGCGTACTATTAAATTGAACAGCCAGCCTGATTACCGAGTAAAACTTGAAGCTGAATTAAAAACTCTTCATGATAGTGAAATCTGGCAAGCAGGTCAGGCGGTAAGAAGTTTACGCCCTGAAAATCAACCTGAGAAGTAGAAAGTGAGAAGTAATAAGTGAGAAGTAATAAGTGAGAAGTAATAAGTTGTAAGTTTTAAGTTTCAGCACCACTGCCCTAAACTTAAAACTTACAATTTATACCCTACAAACTATGGCACAAACAGTGTTTGATAAGATATGGAGTGAGCACGTAGTGAGCAGCGATGCAGGTTTTCCGGACACCTTATATATTGATGCACACCTGATCAATAAAATAACGAGTCTGGCAGCTTTTGAAGGCTTACGTAAACGACAAATTCCTGTATACAGACCCAAGCAAACAAGTGTAATTACTGATAAAAATCAGCACATTCCTCTAAGCGAGCTGGCACGCTTTCAGCTTGACATGCTAAATAGGAACTGCAATGATTTCAACTTAAACAAAATAGAACGGCTTCGTTTTGACCAGTTATTTCCATACGTTAGTTATCCCGGACAAACAATTGTATGTGATAAACAATTTTCAGATATTTTAGGTGCATTAGGTTCGATTGCTATTGGAATAAGTGAATTACACGTAGAACAAGTTCTTGCTACTCAATGTATGCTGATCCATAAACCTAAACGAATGAAAATAGAGGTTAACGGCAAACTTGCTAAAGGTCTTGAAGCAAAGGATATTAACCATTACCTATTGTCAGAGATTGCTGCAGATGGTGCTAATGGCTATTTTATTGAGTATGCCGGTGACACCATTCTCAATTTAGACATTGAGGGCCGAATGACCATTTGTAAAATGAGTAGAGAAATTGGTGCACTCGGAGGGCTTATAGCACCAGATGAAAAAACATTTGCTTTTATCCAAAAAAACTGCACAATGATGGAAACAGTTAATAAAGATATCGCATATCAAAGTGAACTATTCTCAGATGATCGTGCTGTATTTGATGAGGTTCTTGAATTCGATGCAGAAGATATTGGCATAGGTAACTATGGTATCGGATTATCAAAACTTATGCAGTCAAAATCAAATCTTCAGAATACAGGGATGATTGCATTCGATACTTCTGCTATTTTATCAGGATATAACGATACTGATTACCTGTTAAGCAGACTTGAAAATATTGAAGAATTTGAACATTCAAAGGATTATAAAATATTTAATGAGGATTAAACTCAAACCAAGTGAAAAGGATCTAAAACAATATAATGTTTCGGATCACAATAAAGCAAACAAGCTTTATTTAAAATAAAAAATATGTTACACGACCCAAGCCGCATCTATATTTTTGACACCACCCTAAGGGATGGAGAACAGGTACCCGGATGTCAGCTATCAACAGTAGAGAAAATCGAAATTGGCAAGGCACTAGAAAATCTGGGCGTTGATGTTATTGAAGCGGGATTCCCTATTTCAAGTCCCGGCGATTTTCAAAGTGTACTGGAGCTTTCAAAAGCCGTGCGTGAACCTGTGATCTGTGCGTTAACACGAGCTAATAAAGGAGATATCGATTGTGCTGCAGAAGCTTTAAAATTTGCAAAAAGACCACGTATACATACTGGAATAGGTGCATCCGATAATCATATAAAATACAAGTTCAACAGTACTCGTGAAGCAATACTTGAACGTGCGGTTGATTCGGTAAAATATGCCAAGAGTTTTGTTGAAGATATTGAGTTCTATGCCGAAGATGCAGGTAGAGCAGATAATGAATTTCTGGCAAAAATGGTGGAAGCTGTGATCGCAGCAGGTGCTACTGTTGTGAATATCCCCGATACTAATGGATATTGCCTGCCAGAACAATACGGCGAAAAGATCCGATTTCTAAAAGAAAATGTTAAAAATATCGATCAAGCTATTATTTCGGTGCATTGCCATAATGACCTGGGCTTGGCTACAGCGAACAGCATTGCTGGTATTCAAAATGGCGCACGCCAGGTAGAATGTACTATCAATGGTATAGGAGAGCGTGCAGGAAATACTGCATTGGAAGAAATTGTAATGATCCTTAAAACTCATCACAGCCTCAAATTTACTCATAAAGTGAACAGTAAGCATTTATATGAGCTGAGTGGAATGGTTAGCCGAATGATGCGTATGCCCGTTCAACCCAATAAGGCAATCGTAGGCAAAAATGCATTTGCACATAGTTCAGGGATTCATCAGGATGGTGTGTTAAAACATAGAGAAACCTATGAGATCATTAATCCTGAAGATGTTGGTATTGACCAGTCAGAGATTATATTAACTGCCAGAAGTGGCCGTCATGCATTAAATCATCATCTAGAACGTCTGGGCTATACTATTGACCGTATTGACTTGGATCAGGTTTACGAACGATTTCTTACACTGGCAGATGGCAAAAAAGAGATCAAGGATGATGACATCCTGTTCCTGATGGGACATGAGTCTGAAAATAATTATAAAAATGGTCTTGCTATCAAAAGTTTGAAGGTAGCATGTGGTGATCAGGCTAGCCCGACGGCCACAATAGTTTTAAACTACAAAGGAAACGATAACGAAGCAACTGCAACCGGAAACGGACCAGTAGATGCTACGATCAAAGCAATTGAAAAGATCATTGGCAAAAGCTTCAATATCAAAGAGTTTAATATTCATGCAATTCATAGCGGAAGCGATGATGTCAGTAAAGTAGATATGCGAGTTACTAATGATGGTAAATCATATGTAGGTTATGGATTTAGTACTGATATCGTACGAGCATCGGCAAATGCCTATGTGGATGCGCTGAATAAGTTTGTTTAATAAGTTATAAGTAGTAAGTAATAAGTTACAAGTAGTAAGTAATAAGTAGTAAGTAATAAGTTATAAGTAATAAGTTATAAGTTTTAGGTTATTGATTTTAAATAGAAAAATCGGATAAAATCTATATCTGAGTACTAAATATTAATAAAAAAAATATGAGCAAAACATTGTTTGACAAAGTGTGGGATACTCACGTAGTTCGTAAGATTGAAGGCGGACCCGACGTATTATTTATAGATAGACACCTCATCCACGAGGTTACAAGCCCTGTAGCATTCCTCGGACTAAAAAGCAGAGGTATCAAAGTTTTATACCCAAAGCGTACTTTCGCAACAGCCGATCATAATACTCCAACCATTAACCAACATTTACCTGTTCAGGATCCTCTTTCTGCGAACCAGTTGAAGGCTTTGGAATCAAATTCCAATGAATATGGTATCAGTTACTGGGGATTAGGACATCAAAAAAATGGCATCGTTCATGTTGTTGGACCAGAATATGGCATTACACAGCCAGGGGCTACGATTGTTTGTGGTGATTCGCATACATCAACCCATGGCGCTTTTGGTGCCATCGCTTTTGGAATTGGTACATCTGAAGTTGAAATGGTACTTGCTACTCAGTGTATCATGCAAGAGAAGCCAAAGAAAATGAGGATAAATATCAACGGACAACTGGGAAAAGGTGTCACCCCTAAGGATGTTGCCTTATTTATCATATCTCAGCTTTCCACTTCAGGAGCAACCGGATATTTTGTGGAATATGCAGGTAAAGTTTTTGAAAGTATGACGATGGAAGGTCGTATGACCGTTTGCAACCTGAGTATAGAAATGGGTGCAAGAGGTGGAATGATTGCACCTGATGAAACAACCATTAATTATGTAAAGGACCGTGAATTCAGTCCGAAAGGCGAAGCATGGGATAAAGCCCTTGCTTATTACCAATCGTTAAAATCAGATTCAGATGCGATTTTCGATATTGAATACACGTATGATGGTGCTTCTATTGAACCTATGATCACTTACGGAACCAATCCGGGAATGGGCATGGGAATCTCACATTCCATTCCAAACGCGAATGATGTGGAAGGTGGAGCCGCATCTTATGCTAAATCACTGAATTACATGGGTTTCAATGAAGGGGAATCAATGATGGGTAAGCCAGTAGATTATGTATTTATTGGAAGCTGTACCAATGGTCGAATTGAAGATTTTAGGGCTTTCACATCCATTGTAAAGGGCAAGAAAAAAGCCGACCATGTTACTGCATGGCTTGTGCCCGGATCTCATATTGTTGAAGCACAGATAAAAGAGGAAGGATTACTCGATATTTTAAATGAAGCCGGATTTACCTTGCGTCAGCCTGGTTGTTCAGCATGCCTTGCTATGAATGACGATAAAATACCAGCTGGAAAATATGCGGTAAGTACGTCAAACAGAAACTTTGAAGGCCGTCAGGGTCCAGGCTCAAGAACGATGCTTGCTAGTCCGTTGGTTGCTGCTGCAGCGGCCATTACCGGTGTTGTCACTGATCCAAGAACTCTTATTTAATAACAAGCGATCATTCGCAAAAACAAAATAAAATGGCTTACGATAAATTCAATATATTAAAAAGTACCGCAGTTCCTCTTGCAATTGAGAATGTTGATACTGATCAAATCATACCAGCACGCTTTTTAAAAGCTACTGAACGTGTAGGATTTGGGGATAATCTATTCCGCGATTGGAGATACAATCCAGATCATACACCTAAATCAGATTTCGTACTCAATAACCCTTTGTACAGTGGCAAAATCCTAGTCGGTGGCAAGAACTTCGGTTCTGGATCATCCAGAGAGCATGCAGCATGGGCGGTATATGACTATGGCTTCAGATGTGTAGTATCAAGTTTTTTCGCCGATATTTTTAAAAATAATTGTCTGAACATTGGAGTTTTACCTGTTCAAGTAAGTGCAGAATTCGCCGAAAAAATC
Source organism: Sphingobacteriaceae bacterium (assembly GCA_947479815.1). GTDB lineage: Bacteria > Bacteroidota > Bacteroidia > Sphingobacteriales > Sphingobacteriaceae > Daejeonella. The sequence goes on along the minus strand of CANKAT010000013.1, from coordinate 29,111 downwards.
TTTCGGGCAATTGAAGCCGACCCTAAAACTGAAATTGAAGTTAATCTTCCAGAACAGCGTATCGCTATACTATCAACCGGAGAAAAAGAAACATTTGACATAAGCTCTTACAAAAAAGATAATATGGTCAATGGATTTGATGATATAGATTACCTGCAAAACATTAAAACTGAAATAGAAGCATTTGCTTCACAACTTCCTTTATAATATTAAGACCATCCAAATGGAAAAAAGGAAAATAGAAATAATGGATACTACGCTCCGCGATGGTGAACAAACATCTGGGGTATCCTTTTCTATATCAGAAAAACTAACCATCACTCAACTGCTGATTGAAGAACTCAAAGTTGACAGGGTTGAGATTGCCTCGGCAAGGGTTTCAGAAGGAGAGTATACATCTGTTAAAACTATTATGGACTGGGCCAACTTACATGGCTACACAAACAAAATAGAAGTGCTTTCATTTGTTGATCATGGAGTATCTGTTGAATGGATGGCTAATGCAGGAGTTAAAGTGCAGAATTTATTAACCAAAGGTTCGTTAAACCATCTGATACACCAGCTTAAAAAGACACCTGAACAACATTTTTCAGAAATTAAGGATATCATACAGTTGGCACAAAGCCATGGCATTTCAAGCAATGTATACCTTGAAGACTGGAGTAATGGCATGCGCAATTCACCGGAATATGTGTATCAATATCTTGATTTTTTATCTACACAGCCCGTAAAAAGGATATTGTTGCCTGATACCTTGGGAGTATTGACTCCTAATGAAACTTATAAGTACATTTCTGAGATCAAATCACGCTATCCAAGCATACATTTTGATTTTCATGCTCATAATGATTATGACCTCGCAAATGCAAACATTTTAGAAGCGATCAGAGCAGGTGCCAACGGGTTGCATTTAACCGTAAACGGTATGGGTGAAAGGGCAGGCAATGCCTCTATCGCAAGTGCGGTAGCAACCATTAACGATTTTATGCCTGAAGTAGAGATCAATATCAACGAAGAAGCCATCTATACGGTCAGCAAATTGGTTGAAACTTTCTCTGGTATCCGAATCCCATCAAACAAGCCAATTGTTGGAGAGAATGTATTTACTCAAACAGCAGGCATTCATGCCGATGGGGACAGTAAAAATAATTTATACTTCAATGATTTACTACCTGAGAGGTTTGGCAGAAGACGCACCTATGCCCTTGGCAAAACATCAGGAAAGGCCAATATTGAGAAAAACCTTCAGGAATTAGGTCTTAAACTCAGTGGCGAGGATTTAAAAAAAGTAACTCAGCGTGTTATTGAGCTAGGAGACATGAAAGAGACGGTAACGAAAGAAGATCTTCCGTATATCATTTCTGATGTATTAAACAGCACATTAACTATTGACAAGGTTGTAATCGAATCGTATGTATTAACGCATTCAAAAGGACTAAGACCTTCTGCCACAATATCAGTTAGAATTGACGGTGAGCTATTTGAAGAGAATGCTCAAGGCGATGGACAGTTTGATGCATTTATGAAAGCACTGGCTAAAGTATATGCTAAAAAACAGTTATCCCTTCCAAAATTGATTGATTATGCGGTTAGAATTGCACCAGGAAGTAATTCGGACGCACTATGTGAAACAATTATTACCTGGGAAACCTCTAATAAGAAATTTATAACTAGAGGTCTGGATTCAGATCAAACTGTTTGTGCGATAAAATCGACACAGAAAATGCTTAATATTATTTAGGTGGGTAGTTGGTTAGTGGTTAGATGGTTAGTGGTTAGTATTCAAATCATGCAATTAACATTAAATATTAGTCAATAAATACAACCCGATAGCTATCAGGTTTCAACCTATTAATTAAAACTTATTACTTATAACTTAGAACTTAATACTTAAAAATGAAATTAAATATCGCCCTTTTAGCAGGAGATGGAATTGGCCCTGAAGTAATTGATCAGGCTGTTAAAGTATGTAATGCCATTGCTGCAAAATTTAGTCATGAAATTAATTGGACTTCTGCATTAACTGGGGCCTGTGCCATAGATGCCTGTGGCGAGCCCTATCCTGACTCAACACATGAAGTTTGTATGGCTGCTGATGCAATTCTATTTGGAGCTATTGGGGATCCTAAATATGATAATGACCCAAAAGCGCCGGTTCGTCCTGAGCAGGGTCTTTTGAAAATGCGCAAAAAACTAGGCTTATTCGCAAACGTTCGCCCTACTTTTACTTTTCCTTCCTTGATCGATAACTCTCCATTAAAAAGAGAACGTATTGAAGGAACTGATTTGATTATCCTGCGTGAATTGACAGGAGGAATTTATTTTGGTGAACGCGGAAGAAAAGATAATGGAAATACAGCTTTCGATACCTGTACCTATACACGCGATGAAATAACCCGTTTAGCAAAATTGGGTTTCGAAATGGCGATGAACAGAAGTAAAAGACTTTGCTGTGTAGATAAAGCCAATGTTCTTGAAAGTTCACGTTTATGGCGGGAAACAGTCCAAGACATGGAAAAAGATTATCCTGAAGTTACCGTTAGTTACGAATTTGTGGATGCTGTAGCGATGCGCCTTGTTCAATGGCCGAGCACCTATGATGTCATGATCACTGAGAATCTGTTTGGAGATATTTTAACTGATGAAGCCTCTGTTATTTCAGGTTCAATGGGATTAATGCCTTCTGCATCAATCGGGCTACACACTTCTTTATTTGAGCCAATACACGGTTCTTATCCTCAGGCTGCAGGTAAAGACATTGCTAATCCTTTGGCAACTGTTCTTTCGGCAGCTATGATGTTTGAAGATGCTTTCGGATTAAAAGAAGAAGCAGAACTGATTCGTGTAGTAGTAAACAAATCTTTAGCTGAAGGTATTGTTACCGAAGATATTGCCGGAAAGAATAAAGCTTATAAAACCACTGAAGTGGGTGATTGGCTGGCCAAAAATATTTAAATCATTAAGGCTGGCAAGAGCTTAAAAGCTCTGTCAGCCTTAAAATTCTAGGTATTTTCTGATTATTACCTGAACTTTTTGCCCTTTACTGTATATACCAGGATTAGGATTCACTGCGATTACCTGAATTCCATTTCTTTCCAGAAGCAAGTCTTCATAGAAACCCTTAAAAAAAATATCCCGAATCAAATACCCTTTGCTACTCCAGCTACTTTTAAGCTGTACCCATTCAGGATAGATCATGACATGTTCCTTTTTCGCTTTTATACCCATTTGCCTAGCTTCATCAAGCGTTAAAACAAAAGCATTGCCAAGTAATTTGCCAGTATAAATATGAGCGGGCTCTGAATACAATACATCAGGCTTTCCTGATTCAATAAGTTTCCCGTCCTTTAAAATTAACATTTGATTCGCTAGTGTTAAGCCATCAATTGGATCATGCGAAACAATAATAATGGTGATCCCCAACTCATCAGATAGTCTCCTTAAATCTGCACGAAACTGCGTTTTCAACACTGCATCAAGCTGACTAAAAGGTTCATCAAGAAGCAAAACTTCAGGCTCTGTAATAATTGCTCTTGCTAGAGCCACTCGTTGCTGCTCTCCCCCACTCAAGTCAACAATTTTTTTAGTTGCCAAATGATCAATCCGGAGAAATTCCATCATTTTCTTTGCTTTTTGCTTCTTTGCGCTCAAATCTTCATTAGAAAGCATACTTTCTATATTTTCATAAACCTTTGCAAAAAGATTCAGATTAAAATCCTGGCTAAGCATTTTCATAGAATCATGGCCTGGTATCAGTTTCTCATGTGGTCCATTCAGGTGCTCAGCTTTAAAAAAAACTTCACCTGAATCTGGTGCAAGCAAACCATAAATAAGTTTCAAAAGTGTACTTTTTCCACTTCCACTTTCGCCAACAATAGCCACAAAATCACCCTTATTAATGGTAAGGCTGATTGAACTTACCCCTGCCGAAGAATCTTCAGAATAGTGTTTACTAAGGTCTTTAAGAGAAATAAAAGGCTGTGACATGGTACCAAATATACTAAAAAACCCCGCCTGCTGAATTTCAGCACAAGCGGGGCTTTTTTAAATTACATTGCCTAAAATCCAAACATCAATCCAAAAGATAGATTTTTAAAATCTGCAGGGCCCTGACCATCAGCAAAGACATCATTGCCATAGTATTTAACAAATACACCTGTTGCTTCATATCCTAACCTAGCAAATGCTCCGTATCTGAAAGGATTCAAATTGTAATCGTCTTTAAACTTATCTTTACCATTTTGCTTACTCACTTGCTTAACTTTCCCATTCAAGAGGAAACCGATCTCAGGCCCGAAAACAAAAAAAACAGACTTTTTATCAGTTTTGGAACGTATTTGGAATGCTAATGGGATTCGCAGATATCGACTAGAGAAGCGATTTTTCTTATAATCAACAGTCTCAGTTACATAACTAAGTGATGGCTTATCTTTTTGCATGGTAATATTTTGCTTCAAACGCATATGATTCCAATCTAGACCGGCGCCTGTATAGATCTTAAAATAGCTATTAAATCTATATCCCATTTGAAAAAAATCAAAACCGAAATTGCTACTTTTCCAGGTATCACGTTCAAGGAATGAGTTTGTAGGACTAAGTGTAAAACTACCATTATCGGTGTAGGTGCTCAATCCCAGATCAAAACGTGCAGCATTGAACTGGACAGAAAATTTATTTTTTGATTTAGGTTCTGTCTTGGTACTATCCTTTTTAGAATCTTTATCACCAAACCTTATTATAACACTTTTGTGTTCCTTTTGAGTGGTATCTCGTGTTATAACCAGAATGGTGTCTTTTTTTTGTTGAGCTAAGGCTCCTAATACATATGTGCTTAATAGAGCACAAACAACTAATCGTTTCATTTATTTAATATTCTATTTTCTGCTTTTTATTTTAAACAATCCTAAATTAATTCCGGATACCTCAGAGCCTTCAACACCATCTTTAAACTCTATCAATTTATCTTCTCGCTTATCAACCTTGGCAATTACAAAATTCACCAAGCCAGCTATACTCCTAATTTTCTTATTTCCGTTATGAACACGTTCTTCATCTAATTTATGCTCTTCAGGCACATCCACTTTAGCAATCATATCTACCTGGGTAACATCTAGTAGCGACTGATCACCGGAATATCTTTCAGGGACTTTAACTGATTGCTTAATTAACGTAGCAATTGGTTTTTTAACAATAGCTGAAGCAATCACAATCGGTGCTTGCTCTGTAGCAGGCTCCAACTCAGGCCTTGCTGTTGAAATTTCAGTGAGTAATTTAAAATCACTTCCGGCTGGTTTCTCATTTGCAAATTCTGTAAGTCCGGGCTTAAGCTCAGCAAGAATTGGTTCTTCATGAACAGGTTCAGTGATGGACTCTTTTTTTAGTTGGGGAAGTAGAACTTCAACTTTTTCTTTAGCCATTTCTGGACTTTTTTGAAGTTTTATTATTCCTATTGGCCTGGTAAACCATAGAACTGCAGAGGTTACCATAATAACACTTGCAGCAGCCATCCAGAAAGTTGCAAATGATTGCTTGCCAGATACCTTGTTATCCAATGTACTGGAAATCTTTCCCCATACCTCATTTGAAGGTTCTAGTTCAAGATTTACAAAACGTTGCTGAAATAATTGATCTAGGTCTTTATCCGATATGGGATGCATAATTTAAGCCCTCCATTTTAATTATTTTTTCCTTTAATATAGCTCTAGCTCTTGATAATTGCGACTTAGATGCCCCTTCAGTGATACCCAGCTGTTTGGCTATTTCTTTATGCGAATAGCCCTCTATTACATACAAGTTAAAGACCAGACGATAACCATTAGGTAATTGCTGAACGAGCTTAAGCAGATCCTTTAACTCGAGCCCGCTCATATCAAATGTATTTTGAGGCTGATCATAAACCTCATCAATATCTACCAAATTTAAATTTCTGAGATTCTTTCGATAGGATTCAATGGCTGTATTCACCATGATCCGCCTGATCCATCCTTCAAAAGATCCTTCACCTCTAAAATCAGATATTTTTTGAAAGACCTTGACAAAACCCATTTGTAATACATCTTCGGCTTCAAAAGTATCTTTTGAATAACGCATACAGATTCCCATCATACGAGATGCCAAAATTTTATATAGGCTTTCCTGAGCTTTCCTATCACCCCTTCTGCATCCCTCAAGCAAACTATCTATCGTATAGGAATGATCCAAATTCATATGCTTTAATAGTAAGATGCTAAACACTATCATTTAGTTGCACGCTTTGGAAAATAAATCTGAATACTAGAGGCTTGATTTTACAGGCTTGACTTGATTGCTGATCATCAAAGACCCATGCTATTTGTTCAGGCTATACCTTCAGCTTTAGCCCCTACTGCTATCGATCTGTTTTAGGCTTGAGAAGTTTGAAAGACTGTTTGTAAACCAAAAAAGAGGAATTTGAAAATTCTATTTTTCTGGTGCCTGCTGGTCTTCCCAAATCCATATAAGGTTCGAATCGAAAGTCAAGATAAAGATTTGGAATAAGTTGCTTCTGATAAGAATAACGAAGCATAATCAATTTTCTGTTCTTTTCAGTATAACCTGGGTAGTTAATATGTTGCGATACACTTTGATATAAAGGCATTCCGTTAGAAGAAATAAATGACATTCCATTCCAATAAGTTCCCATCAATGAACCATAATGCGTATCAATCCCAGTATTAAGATACCATCCGCGACCTTTAGAAAAAGCCTGTACATCTGTAAATGAAAAATCATTGAAGCCCATCACATAGTTTTCCGTTCTTATAGAATTCACAAACCCCGATAAGGGAATCTTTAATTTAAAACCCAAAGCCGTATTAACCAGGGTTTGCAAAGGTTCAGGGTTAATATCAATTTGTCCTCCCTGATGAAAAACTGTTAATTGAACAGGAATAGAAAGATCGATCTTTGAATTCTTAATTAGTGTGAAATATGCTGAAAGTCCACCCAAAATCTGCTCCTGCACAGGAGAGGGCTTATAAATCATCCGTTTCCAATTAATAAATGCATCTAGGAAAAGTGAATTGTTTTTAAGGATAAACTGTGTGCCATATTCTACAGGTTCAGTGATTCTTTTTTCAAAATCAAATAGTGGCTCAGCCATACGATGATGGATATTACCTTCTAAAACACCATTAATCAAAGTGGTATTCCCATTTTGATATTTAACACTGAAAAGGGGAAGCGTTCTGTAAAAGCCTTTATCCCCGAAATCTTTTTGCAAGTGAACGCCAGCTATTACTGCAAGTCTAGGATGAGCATAATAAACTAGTTGGGGCTCCAACTGCGTTCCGAAAAGGGTATAACCGTCTTGAATTTTATTGAAGTACTCATAGTTTCGCATAAAGTTGAAACTCTGTACACTGAATTGAAGTTCGCCGGTTTTAAGACTATCAGGGCGAATTCGATATTCTAAACTATCAGTAGATATCTGAGCAAAAGAAGTATAAAATATACTTAGGCAGCCTAAAAAAATAAAGTATTTCTTCATTGAAAATTATCAGCAATTCATGCTGATCTCAGGTTTAAATGATGATTTGATCAGGAATATCTTGTATCCAGTTTGTAATATTATTTTCCTTTTAAACGATAATACTTATAAATCTTAACCGCTGACATGATTACCGCACTAAATATCACGAGGCCTGTTAAGCCATAGATCCAATCAACTGCACTTTTAAGGATTACTGTAAACACGATGGCGACCAAAAAAATTGTAGCCAGTTCATTCCAAAGCCTTAACTGAGTAGATGACCATGTAAATATACCCTGTTTTAGCTTGTTCATAATGTTCTGACACAGAAAATGATAGACCAATAATCCAAGTACAAAGGCTAGTTTTACCAGCATCCAGTTCATACTTAACAAAACTGGATTTACCCAGATCATCGCAATACCAGCCAAGACAGAAATGGCCATAGCGGGGGTTGTGATTATATACCAGAGCTTATGCTGCATAATCTCAAACTGCCTTTGTAGCGTAATTCTCTCTGAATCAGTACGATCATTAGCCTCTACATGATAGATAAACAAACGAACGATATAAAACAACCCGGCCATCCAGCTTACAACAAATATGATATGAATGGCCTTGAGATACAGATATAGCATAAAGGTGAAAGTTGAAAGCTAAAAGCTGAAAGTTGAAAGCTAAAAGTTAAAAGTTAATTCATTAACAATACAATACATAAAATAAAATCCTTATTACTCCTTAGTAGTGTTATAGTACCATTACATCAGTCCTCACCCGATAGCTATCGGGTCTTCATACCTCAGTCTTCATACCTCAGTCTTCAGACCTCAGTCCTCAGACCTCAGTCCTCCTACCTCACCCGATAGCTATCGGGTCCTAATATCTAAAATCCTTAATCAGTTCAACAGCATATTTAACATGATCAAATGGGATATCCGGCATAATACCATGACCCAGATTAAAGATGAAACCATCTTCTCCGCGCATCCGTTCAAATAAGCGATGTATTCTTTCCTTAATTACTTTCTTATCTGCATAAAGAATATGTGGATCTAGGTTACCCTGAACAGCAATTCCTACCGGAAGTTTCTTTTTAATATCCAGAAGATCGGCATTCCAGTCAACTGAAATCACATCAGGCTTTGATTCGGCCATCAGTGGTGCAAAAACCGAGCTGCCTTTACAAAAGGAAATAATTGGAATATCCTTTCTGTTCAGTTTTGAAATGATCTCCGTGTTATAATTATGAGAGAATTCTTTATAATCATCCCATGACAAAGCAAGAGCCCAGCTATCAAATAGCTGAAGCGCATTAACACCGGCATTGATCTGAAGATTTAAATAATCAACAGTAACCTTTGCGATCTTTGCAAGCAATTGATGAGCTAGATCAGGATGGTTATGGATAAGAAGTTTGGTCAGTTTAAAATCTTTAGATGATCCTCCTTCTACTAGGTAACTCATCACCGTAAAGGGTGCACCTGCAAAACCGATCAGCGGAATACTCCCATTTAAACGTTGCTGAATTACCTTAATTGCATCTGCAACATATTGAAGTTTATCATCTACTTCTGTAAGCAATTTATCTACATCTGCCTGGTTACGTACCGGGTTTGCAAACTTTGGACCTACACCCTGAGTAAAACTCAGATCGCCGCCCATTGCTTCTGCGGTGACAAGAATATCTGAAAATAGAATTGCTGCATCAATACCCAATAAATTGACCGGAAGCATGGTCACATCTGCTGCGATCTCAGGGGTTTTACACATCTCCAGAAAGGTGTATTTATTTTTTATCTCCCAGTACTCGGGCATGAACCGGCCGGCTTGGCGCATCATCCATACCGGAGGCCGCTCTGTGCTTTTTGAAAATGCAGCCCTTAAAAACAGGCTGTTTTGTATGTTATTCTCGCTCACTATGCTTTTTTAATTTCAGATTCGATCTTTTCTATAATATCTTTTACTCTCAACGATATTTTAAATGTTTTTGCCATTTCAACATATGCTCTGGCACGTTCAACATCTTTTTTACGTAGGTTAATGTTTGCCAAATGTACCAGAACTATAGCTTTATCATTCTGATTTCGTAACGGAAATTTACTGGCAATTTGGAAATGCTTTTCAGCTTCATCGTAATTGTGCCTGTGAAGTTCCAAATTCCCATAAATAAACTCATAGAAACCTCGCCTATGTTTACCCAAACGATCAGGGTCTTCAATCTCCTTAAGAAGCTCCTCAGCTTCATCGTAGTTTTTAGCATGGAATGCTCTAGCTGCCATAACCACAGTTCCTTCGCGAAAATAGCCCCAAATCAATAGGCCTATACCGATAAGGATAACTCCTGATATTTCATAAACCTGCTGAATGATAGTCCAGCCAAGCAAAAGTATTGCAATTCCAATAACCCAAAGGCGGGCCTTTTTAGTAAACATTTTTTAGTTATTATCTATAAATTTATATCCAACCCCACGGATTGAATGAAAATAAGTCGGATTTTTCTGATCAGGCTCAAAATATTTCCGGAATGTCAGAATAAAATTATCAATAGTCCTTGTTGATGGATAAACGTCATAATTCCAAACCGTTTCAAGAATTTGCTCTCTTGAAACTGCATCATTACGACGCTCGATCAAAAGTTTTAATAACATGGTCTCTTTCTTGGTTAGCGGCGTGATCGTTCCGTCATCACTTTTTAATTCAAATGAGTTAAAATAGATCGTTTTATCGCCAATCTTATAAGAATTCAATTCCTTCAATTCATCTCCTTTTAAGCTTCGACGAACAAGATTTGCAACCCTTAAAATCAATTCTTCCAAATTAAACGGCTTCACCAGGTAATCATCAGCGCCTTTTTTCAAACCCATCACACGGTCTTCACTCGTGTTTTTGGCAGTCAAAAACATGATAGGAACTTCTGAATTTTCAAGTCTTATGGTTTCTGCCACCTGAAATCCATCAATCTCGGGCAACATCACGTCAAGAATCACTAGATTAAAGCGCTCTTCTTTGAAAATTTTTAATGCTTTTTTTCCATCCGTTGCGGTTGATACTTTGTATCCTTCCATTTCCAGATTTAATTTGATAGCTTCCAAAAGATGCTCTTCATCTTCTACCAGGAGAATTCTTTGTTTAATTGGCATTTGCGTTGAATATTACTTCGAAAATAGTTCCCGAAGGATTGTTGTTTCTAACTTTTATAAGAGCCTGATGCTTATCAAGAACTTGCTTTACTATGAACAAACCTAAACCTGTTCCTTTAGTTTTTCGTGTCTCTTCACTCCCAACTCTATAAAACTTTTCAAAAATACGTGATTTTTCCTGATCATTAATGCCTATACCTAAATCAGCAACAATAAAGTAAATCTGATCACCTTTTTGCTTCAGACTTACCTTAACTTCTTCGCATGGTGGAGAGTATTTTACAGCATTTTCGATCAGGTTTGTAACTACTGAGGTTAAAGCAAATTTATCCCCATTGAGAAAAATAAAGGGTTGAACAGATGCTTTGATGACTTCCGAATTACAAGTATGTAACTGAAGCCGTTCGGCAACTGAATTGACGAGCTGCGAAAAATTAAACTGCTCCTTTGGAAAAGTGTACGACTGATTTTCAATCTTAGTAGCGATGAGCATGTTCTCAACCAGATCATCAAGTCGCTCAATATCCTTTAATGAATTTTTCAAAAATGAATTCTGCTGTGCTTGATCAAGATCTCTTTTTAGAATGGTCTCTAAATATAATTTTATGGATGCCAGAGGCGATTTCAACTCATGTGTTACAGAAAGTAAAAAATTTTTCTGTTGTCTATGTAATTTCCTTTCACCTTTAATAGCCTTGTGCATGTAATAAACCCCGACAATAAAAATGAAAATAAATACAGCACTTTCTCCCAAAATCATGGCTAAACTATCTGGCTTTGCGGCGAGCAATAGCCTGCCCCACCAAATTACCTGGAGCACAGTGTAAATGATCAGACTATAAAATATTAGGAGCGGCCTTCTCATGAATGGGAACCTCTAAATACGATATCTAAACTCTCAAAAATAGCTCGCTTTGCTTTTTCAAGTTCAATCTTAGAATGTGCTGAAGAAACAAAACCAACTTCATATCCTGATGGACCAAGATAAATCCCTCTATTTAATAATTCACGATGCATGATCTTGAATTTTTCCATACTGGTTGCCTCGATATCATCAGCAGTACTGATGCTTTCACGATCTGTAAAGGCAAACCAAAAAATAGAACCAATGGTAAATACTTTAAACTTATAATTATTGGCTGTTGCGTAACGCTGGATAGATTCTGTAAATTCAGAAGTCTTATTATTCAGATCTTTATAAAAATTAGATTTTGACAGCTCTGTCAACTGGGCAATTCCTGCAGCCATCGCAACCGGATTGCCTGATAAAGTTCCTGCCTGATAAACCGGACCATCTGGAGATATCATCCCCATGATCTCTTCTGATGCGCCATACATCCCTACAGGCAAACCACCACCAATGATTTTTCCATAGGTAATAATATCAGGCTCAATAGTATAATATCCCGCTGCACCTTCAAAACCAACTCTAAATCCGGAAATCACTTCATCAAAGATCAGAAGCGACTTATTCTTTGTACAGATTCTGCGAAGAAATTCAAGAAATTCTTGGGTTTGAAGTAAAAGTCCGTTATTGGCTGGAATTGGCTCAATAATTACCGCCGCTACCTGATCGCTAAATTGCTCAAACGCTTCTTCTACAGCCTGTATATTATTCAAGGGAATAACAATGGTTTCTTCGGCAATTGATCTTGGTATTCCTGCAGATGAAGTCTCACCAAAAGTTACTAAGCCTGAGCCTGCTTTAACTAATAAAGAGTCAAGGTGGCCATGATAACAACCTTCGAATTTGATAATTTTATCGCGTTTAGTATAGCCGCGTGCTAAACGTACTGCCGACATCACCGCTTCGGTTCCCGAACTGGTAAATCGAAGTTTACGGATGTACTTATTATTTTTAAGAATGAGTTCTGCAAGTTGATTTTCAAGAGCAGTAGGTGCACCAAAGCTCATGCCGTTCTGCATGACCTCGATTACCTTTTCACGAACAGCTGCATGGTTATGTCCAAGAATCAATGGCCCCCAGGAAGCACAGAAATCAATAAACTGATTGCCATCAGCATCCCATATAAAACAGCCATCACCTTTTTGAATAAATAAGGGAGTACCATGCACAGACTTAAAAGCCCTGACAGGCGAATTTACTCCCCCAGGAAAATAGGTCTTTGATATTTCATATAATTCTGCTGATTTTTCTCTTGAAATATCCGGTTTAACCGTAGAGTTAACCGTTGTTTCTTCATCAGAGCCTGAAAATATTTTCTTTATTGATTCTAACATTTAGTTGTAAGTTGTAGGTAATAAGTTGTAGGTAATAAGTTGTAGGTAATAAGTTGTAGGTAATAAGTTGTAGGTAATAAGTTATAAGTAGTGAGTATTAAGTAGTAAGTTATAAGTATTAAGTTTTAAGTATTAAGTTTTAAGTATTAAGTTTTAAGTATTAAGTTTTAAGTAATAAGTTATAGGTTGTAAGTAGTGAGTTTTAAGTAATAAGTTCTAAGTTCTTAGCCAATAGCTATCAGGTAATAAGTTCTTGAGTACTATTTAATTTAATTGCATGATGTGAATAATAAACCACCTAATCACTAACCATCTAACCACTAACCACCTAACCACTAACTAACTAACTAACTACTAACCACTAACTATCTAACCACCTAACCACTAACCAACTAACCAACTAACCACCTAACTGCTTTTAGCTTTACCCTTACCTCCATCTGATAACTGATAACCGCCAACTGATAACTCTTCTACATCCATCCTTTTTCAAGGATCTCACGGGCATGATACGTTATAATTATATTGGCTCCTGCCCTGCTGAATGCGTACATGTTTTCCATGATCACTTTCTGCTCATCTATCCAGCCTTTAGCACCTGCCGCTTTTACCATGGAATACTCCCCTGAAACATTATAACAAGCTACGGGTAAATTTGTGCTTTCTTTCAATCGATGAATTACATCCAAATAAGCAAGTGCCGGTTTAACCATCAAAATATCTGCACCTTCTTGTTCATCAAGAGCTGATTCACGCATTGTTTCGTTAGGATTCCTAAAATCCATCTGGTATGCTTTTCGATCACCTTTCCCTGGGGCTGAATCTGCAGCCTCTCTAAATGGTCCATAATATGCCGATGCAAATTTTATGCTATAGCTCATTATGGCGGTATTGACCATGCTATTCTGATCTAGTTTTTCACGAATACCAAGTATTCGTCCATCCATCATATCTGATGGCGCTACCATATCAGCACCTGCCTGGGCATGCACTAAGGCCATTTGCGCCAAAATACCTACGGTTTTATCATTCTGAACATAATCATTTTGCAGAATTCCGCAATGCCCATGTGTAGTATAGGCACAGGTACAAACATCTGTAACCACATAAATATCGTCAGCAAACGCTCTTTTCAATTCCCGAACCGCATTTGCGACAATCGAATTTTTATCGAAGGATGAACTGGCATCTTCTGTTTTTTCTTCACCAACACCAAAAAGCAAGACTTTATTCAGCCCGAGTTTCAAAGATTTTTCAACATCCTTAAGAAGAGTGTCTACAGAAAAATGATTCACCCCGGGCATAGCATCAATTCCATGTACTACATTTTTACCTGGCACAACAAAATATGGATAGATAAACATATCCTTTGATAATCTGGTTTCAGCAACCATTTCACGCAATACCGGCGATTTTCTTAACCTCCTGGGACGAATTAACATATGATCCATTGGTTTAAAATATAAATATTAGTCAAGAGCAAAAATGGCCTCTGCTAAACCCATCTCATCTGGCGAGAATGGCAGGGTATATTTAACTCCCATTTCATCAAATTTTTGACCTGTTGTTTTACCAATACAAATTACTTTCTGATCTGGCTCCAATAAATTTTCAGCAAAATATGAATCAACATTTGATGGACTTGTAAAGATGAGAACTTCAGCATTTGATTGCTCTACATTTTCTTCGCTTACCGTTTCATAGACAGTTAATTCAATAATTTTAGTCTCTGGAGCTAGTGCTTTTTGGATAGTCTTCAAAGAGCCCTTAGCACTTGGGAATAAAATAGTAGTACCATTAGCCTGTTTGGCAAACTCTTTAGCAATATCTAGGGTATCAATTCCTTCTTCTTCACCATTAAAATCTGCTTTTTTGCCATGAAGTCGAAGTGCGTCTTCAGAAGCTCTCCCAAGGACCCCGAATTTTACTTTTTTTGAAAGCTGAGGCTCCAGTTTGAAAAAATATTCTATAGCATTTTTACTGCTGAAGAAAACCCAGTCTATATTTCTTAAGATAAATGGATCCAGCTTATTAATATAAGGAAATGTCCTGATCAATGAACGGCCTTCAATCTCTATTTGATGCTTTGCCAGTGCATTTCTCAGATAGCTTGACTCACTCAGCTCACGGGTAATAAATATGTTCGTTGGAAATTTACGGTCGGTTGCGAATTTAGCAACAATCTTCTCAGCAATACCATCTGCAGTTTCAGTCTGCGTAAATAACCTATCGGGAAAATCAGTACCATCAGCTGCCTTGGAAGTCCAGATTTGAAAAGTAGACCCATCCTTTCGGCAATAACAACCTAATGGCATCTGACAGCCACCCTCGAATAAATTCAATACTTTTCTTTCAATTCCAATTTGTTCGGCAATATCATGATTGTTTATTGCCTGAAGTTTTTCAAATAGCGCTGTGTCATTTTCACGGATTTGGTAAGCCAATACTCCCTGTGCAGGAGCAGGTATCAATTCATTAGGCTCCAGCTCTTCGATATAAAATTCACTCAAATCAAGACCTAAACGAAGTACCCCTGCTTTGGCAAGCATGATTGCATCATACTTCTCATCACGTAATTTCTGAATTCGAGTGATCACATTTCCACGAAGTTCTTCGATCTCAAGATCAGGACGAACAGCTAAAAGCTGAGCTTTTCTACGATTAGAGGAAGTTCCAACCATTCCACCAAACTTAACTGACAGTTTCTGCTGAACATCTACACAATCCTTTAAGATCAGTAAGAGTTCTGCTGGATCTTCACGATCAGAAACAGCAGCAATAATCAAGCCTTCTGGATGATTTGTAGGAAGATCTTTATGGGAATGGACGGCCAAATCGATAGAACCACTTAGAAGTTCTTCTTCAAGTTCTTTTGTGAAAAACCCTTTACCCTCAAGCTTGTCGAAGCTCAAGTTCAGAATTTTATCACCCTGAGTTTTAATGATTTTTAATTCTGATTCAAGGCCTATTGCGGCCAAAAGATCTTTAACATAATTAGCTTGCCAGAGTGCAAGTTCACTTCCACGTGTACCAATTATGATTCTAGATTTTGTAGTATCTTCTGGTAAATGATTAGGCATGATTTTTAATTTGTTCGGCCGTTTATTTCGTAGCTAAAAATAGCCAAAATGATTGGGATCAACCGAAAATCAGCTATTTTTTATCAATATATCCTTAGCCATTACCATTGGAAGGCTGATATATTTCTTTTCCATATAATTCATAACCCGCTCTAATACCTCACGAGAGTTTGAATCCATACCTTCAATTTCATCAGCAAAGATTCTGTTCACAGCAGCGCTCCTGATCTCTTTGATCTTAACAGGAACATCTCTCATCGCAATTTCAACTCTACGTTGTTTCAAAACAGGTTTAAATTCCAGGATATTATCTTCAATGATACGCTCAGCAAAAATCAGTTCCTCATAACGTTCCTGTAAATTACTATTTGCTATTTCCTGCAAACTATGAACTTCAATAAAAGTAACAGGGTTATTATCAAGCACTTCAGGGCTAGTATCATTTGGTACTGCCAAGTCTACAATTACTTTCCTAGAGGTATCAGTATTGAGCAGAGAATTATAAATTTCATTGGTTAGGATAGGATCGGTAGCACTTGTGCAAGTGATGATCACATCAAAACCATTCTTGAATGTTTTTAATGCATCAAGACCATAAGCTTTTCCACCAAGTTCATCAGCAAGCACCTGAGCATTTTCGAGCGTTCTGTTAAAGATTGTGAAGTTGGAATATTTATGTTTCTTGAGGTACTTTGAAATATTTTTATTTGTTTCACCAGCTCCTATGATCAGTATCCGTGATTTTGTACACATTTTAAGCTCACGTAGTTTTCTATAAGCTAATGAGACTACTGAAATTGGTTTTCGCGCAATTGCGGTATTGGTATATACTTCTTTTGATGTCTTTACTACTCTGTTCATGACAAGGCGCAAATAATCGCCGGTAAAACCAGCTAATCGACAGGTATCATACGCTTTGCGCACCTGTGCAAGGATTTCTTTTTCACCAACAACCAAGCTTTCGAGAGAACATGAGATACGAAGAAGATGATTTAATGCCTCTACATCCTCATAAACAGAAACCTGATCGGCAAAAGCCTCAACCTGTTCATTAGATACCGGCAAATTCAAAGCCTGAATAAACCCCCTGACAAACTCATTCGAAAGATTCTGATCAGCAGTAAAAACAAACTCTACGCGATTGCAGGTCCCGATGTAAAATATTTCAGGGATATCAAACTTACGCCTGACACTATCTAAACTACTCTCCAAAGATTCGTTGCAAATAACAAACTTGCCTAAATCTTTCAGGTCAATTTGCTTGTGCGTAAAGGCAATAACTTTTAAATACTTCAAGTTCTCCTACTCCTAATTATAAACCATAACAAATGTAACAAATAAGCGTTTTTGAATATGTCACGCCTTTGTAAACACAAGCGTTTAGAAAGATTATAAATAAGAAAAAATCTTAAAAATATATAATTTTTTAACCTGCTTAACTTTCTTGATGCAGTTGATCATGTAATTGTCCTAAAACAATGATAAAAATGCGCAATACAATAGATTAATCAACCTTCTGGTTCGAAATAATTGAAGATTGATGAACAAAACATCGGTGACAGATCTATGAATGATTTGGTCATAAAAAATGTCTTTGCACCCGTCAATAATCAACAAAGAGTTTATAGACAATTGTTTTTGAGACCTAATTAAAACCCAAATTTAGTACCAGAATGAAAAGTATCGCAAGATTTCTAGAAAACCTTTTAATTTCATATCTTGATTAATTATGCTATTGATGAATAGCATTGGATCAAAACAGACTTATAATTAACTAGCAAAAAACGCGTTAAATAAAAATGCTCATCCATCAATCATTTACAATAAAAGGCGCTGAAGGAAAACCTATTTTAATGGACCTCAGTTTTAAGACTGGCCAGGAAGAAAATCCGATGGTAATCTTTGTTCATGGATTTAAGGGGTTTAAAGATTGGGGTGCATATAACCTTGTGGCAGAATACTTTGTTAAGCAAGGGTTCAGATTTCTGAAATTTAATTTTTCTCATAATGGTACAACACCTGAAAACCCAATTGAATTTGCAGATCTGGGTGCATTTGGTGGCAATACTTTTTCTAAAGAATTTACTGATTTAGACCTAGTGATCTCTTTTGTAAAAAGCGGCATTGAATTTCAGGCACCTAGCAGGTTAAGTTTGATTGGTCATAGTCGTGGTGGAGGAACATGCATCATTCAGGCAGCTAAAGATCAGCGCGTTAGCAAACTAGTAACCTGGGCTGCAATTGCTGATTTTAGGAGTCTTTGGAAAAAAGAGGATGAGATAGAATGGCAAAAAAAAGGGGTAATATTTAATTTCAATTCCAGAACAAAACAATATACACCACTAAAAATTGATCTTTTACATGATCTGGAGAAAAATTTCCAATCATTTGACATTTTGCAAGCCGCAGGCCGAATCAGTAAGCCCTGGCTTATTCTGCACGGCGATCAGGATGAAAATGTGCTAACCGGCGAAGCCATAAAGCTGAAAGAGAATTCCTCAAATGCAGAATTATTGATTATTCCCTATGCAAATCACGTTTTTGGAGCTTCACATCCTTTCACAAAGGAAGAATTACCTCTTGCATTACAGTTAACTTGTGAAAAAAGTGTTGAGTTTTTAAGAAAAGAGATTTAACATTTATTTAAGCTCAAAAGAATCGTTGCTACTATAAAAGTCTTAATTATTGAGCTCAGGATCTACCCAATTTCCATCTCCGCGTATGATTCCAATTAGTTCATCTAAGGCATTTTCGGAATTCACATTTTTCTTAACCACCTCTTTTCCGCGATAGAGCGTAATTTTTCCTGGACCAGTACCAACATATCCATAATCTGCATCTGCCATTTCGCCCGGACCATTAACAATACAGCCCATGATCCCAATCTTTAATCCTTTCAAATGGTCTGTGCGACTACGGATCATTTGTGTGGTAATCTGCAGATCGAAAAGTGTTCTGCCGCAACTAGGGCATGAAATATATTCTGTTTTGGATATTCTTGATCGGGTAGCCTGTAGAATTCCGAAAGATGTAGAAAGAATAGTTTTTGCAGATATTTCTGATGCATCTGCCCACACACCATCTCCAAAACCATCCAAAAGTAAGCCACCGAGATCAGTTGCGGCATATAACTGAAAATCTGTATCCTTTGGCAAAATAGTTGAATTTTGATCCGTCAGACTATATTTTC
This sequence comes from Sphingobacteriaceae bacterium, assembly GCA_947479815.1. Classification (GTDB taxonomy): domain Bacteria; phylum Bacteroidota; class Bacteroidia; order Sphingobacteriales; family Sphingobacteriaceae; genus Daejeonella. The sequence continues at coordinate 9,971 of CANKAT010000013.1, read as the reverse complement.
TCTTAATAATTACCGGAATCTCTAGACCCCTATTCATGAGTTTGAAAAATGCATTTCGCTGATCCTGCAATCCACAAATAGCATGTGTTTCTAGAACAAAAACAAGTGTATTATCTATTGGAAGTTCTTTGAACAGCTCCGAATCAATATCCTGATTAGAAATAGAAACTAAGTTCAATGCCGGATCATGATCTTTCGAAGAAATAAACTCTTCAAGTGAATAAAATGGATGACAATTACTCTTATCCACTAGTAATTTCCATGTTGAATAATTATAAAGCTGCTTCAAATTTCCAGGAAAGCTGAAGGATGGCAATTCATCAGCCAGGTAAACAAAATCAGTTGATTGCTCAGCCATATTGTATTTATCAAGCAGTGATGAATACAGGTATCCCACATCTGCTAGAATGGATGGATCTTTCAAATTTTTCTGGGATAGATCAATAATAACCCTCGGAACCTGATGGCCACCAATGAAGGTATTGAGTTCAGAGGTATGACGCTTCTGATATTCGTAAGGATTATGACTTTCTGTTGTCTGTTGTCTGTTATCTGTTGTCTGTTGTCTGTTATCGGTTGTCTGTTGTCTGTTATCGGTTATCGGTTGTCTGTTATCTGTTGTCTGTTGTTTCTTCTTGTCTGATAACTGATAACTGTCAACTGATAACTCCTTTCTGTTGTCTGATAACTGATAACTGATAACTGATAACTCCCTTTCCTTATATCGGTCAGCTAATGAAATTGCCACAGGTGCTTCAAATTCAGGGTCTTCGGTAAGCGAGACTCGAATGGTGTCACCCAATCCATCTTCTAGTAATGCACCAATACCTACGGCTGATTTTATTCTACCGTCTTCTCCATCGCCGGCCTCAGTTACACCTAGGTGTAGTGGATAGTTCATCCCTTCTTTAACCATAGTTTCAACCAGCAAACGATAGGCCTGAACCATAACTTGGGGATTGCTAGATTTCATGGAGATCACCAAATTATAATAATTCAGATCTTCACACATGCGCATGAACTCCATGGCCGACTCAACCATACCTTGCGGGGTATCGCCATAATGGCTCATGATTCGATCTGAAAGGGAACCATGATTGGTACCTATTCGCATCGCAGTTCCATATTCTTTACAAACCTTGACTAAAGGACTAAACTTTTTATAGATTCTTTCTAGCTCGGCATTGTATTCAGTACTGGTATATTCAAAATTCTCAAAGCGCTTTTTATCCGCGTAATTTCCAGGGTTGATTCGAACTTTTTCTACAATCCTTGCAGCTTCTTCAGCAGCATTGGGAGTGAAATGAATATCGGCGATCAATGGGACATTGTATCCACGCACAATTAATTCTTTCTTGATAAGGGCCAAGTTTTTAGCCTCCTTTACACTTGGAGCGGTAATTCTGACGTATTCACAACCGGCATCTACCATACGGATAGTTTGCTCAACAGTACCGATGGTATCCATCGTATCGGTTGTGGTCATACTTTGAATTCTGATTGGATTGTTTGCACCCATCGGGATGTGTCCGATAGTTACCTCACGGGTCAAAAATCTGGAAAAGGAATCCAATGAATTACAATACTTGCCGCTTAAAGCATCAAAAGGCTTCTTAATCATTAAATGGGATTAATATCATGCAAAACTAAATAATATGATGCTTATGTATTGTCAAATTTAGGTCTTTTAAAAAAAATCCTCTCTTTTAACCAAAAAAATATAAGAAATGCATTTTATTGATTGTTCTTGTAGATTAATTCTAATTCCAGCCTTAAACTATCTAAAATTAAATAACCAGCAATTTATTCCTGATCATTATACACCCATGGCATACATAATAATATTCACTCCAAATTTGGTATTATCCTCTGCATAAAATCGTTTATTCCGAAAATCATAATCCCATTCACAACCATAATCCTTGTTACTATAAAGAACTCCGATACGGCCATTTATTTCAATAGCTTTCAGATAATCATGTACCAGATCATCACCCCAGCCGTTTAATTCAAATGAGGTAGTAGGTGGACCCTTTTCGAATTTAAAAAATGATTGATAGATCTGGTGGTCATTAGGAATCTTTTTCAAGGCCGATTGACCAAAGATAGAGCTCATTTGAGCCTCAAAAGATCTAGCAAATAGCCCGTCAATATCATGATTACAGTCGTCTACAAAAACAAAACCACCATTCTCCACATATTTTTTAAAATTAAGCTTTTCCTGCTGGTCGAATTGCACCAATTTATGCCCGCTTAAATATGAAAATGGGTACAAAAACAACTCATTACTAGATAGTTCAACGACTTTTTCCTCATTATTTATTGGAATGGTAGTGTATTCTACCAATGAGTTTAGCAGATTTGATGGCATACGCTGATCTGTATCCCAGTCGCCTGAGCGGTATTTTATTCGTGTAAATGTGAACTTTGAACCAAACATTCGTCTAAATTATCTCAATATATCTTCCCAAAAACTCTTTTCAGCAGATTTTTTTGTAAAAATCTGGATGGGCATACACTTATTACCTGTTTCCGCCAATTTATTCCTAATTTTCGCATTATTAAACCAATTATACGAACTTGAAAATTTCAGAAAGTAATATTAAGGCATTAATTGCTAAGCTACCGCATTTAAAAGAAGAGATTCAGAAAGTAATTGTTGGGCAAGATCAGGTTTTGGAAGAAATGATCATCTCCTTAATGGCTGGCGGGCATTGCCTTTTAGAGGGTGTTCCAGGACTTGCCAAAACATTAATGGTTAAAACCCTGTCGCAAGCCATGCACCTTTCTTTTAGAAGAATTCAGTTCACACCCGATCTGATGCCAACAGATATCATCGGAACAGAGATATTGGAAGAAGACCATAGCACCGGAAAACGATTTTTTAAGTTCAATAAGGGTCCCATTTTTGCCAATATTATTCTGGCTGATGAGATCAACCGTACACCCCCAAAAACTCAGGCGGCCTTACTAGAAGCGATGCAGGAATTTGAGGTTACCTATGGTGGCCAAACCTACCCATTAGACCGTCCTTTTTTTATACTGGCAACCCAAAACCCAATTGAGCAGGCAGGAACTTATCCCTTACCTGAAGCACAGTTGGATCGTTTTCTGCTCTTCATTAAAATTGGGTACCCAAGCGAGCAGGAAGAATTCGGAATCTTAAATAGCACTACAGGATCAAAGAAAACAGTGATTGAACCAGTTTTAAGCGGTGATGAAATTTTACAAATCCAATCACTGGTTAGAGATGTTAGCATCAGCCAGGATCTAATTGAATATGTAAGTAAAATCATCCGTGCAACAAGACCGGATACCACTAATATTGAATATGTAAAAGAATGGGTGAGATGGGGTGCCGGGCCACGAGCCGGACAGGCATTGATCTTAACTGCAAAAGCCAGAGCATTATTAAAAGGCCGATATGCTGTCATTATGGAAGACCTGCATGCAATGGCTTATCCGGTATTACGCCATCGCATTCTTGTCAATTTTAAGGCAGAAGCAGAAAACGTCAACTCAGATCAGGTTACGTCAGCATTGATCAGATCTGTTGAGAGGTCAAAAATTCAGGCCTAGACGCGAAATTTGATCGTTTTTCAATAAATTATCGATACCACTCCAATGAGTAAATTAGTAGATCCCAAAGTCATAATGGCTATTAAAGACCTTTCACTGTCAGCAAAAACTGTGGTAGATGGCTTTATGACAGGGGTTAATAAAAGCTCTATTAAAGGCCCGGGACTTGAATTTAGCCAATACAGAAGTTATCAACCAGGTGATGACCTTCGCTGGCTTGATTGGAAAATGTATGGCCGTTCTGATCGGTATTATATCCGGGAATCGGAAGTCGAAACCAGCATTTCTGTTCGGTTTCTAATCGATGCTAGTGGATCAATGAACCATGAAGATGGAGGATATAAAAAAATAGACTACGCCAGACACCTCGCCGCTTCACTAGCCTATCTTGCTAATAATCAAGGCGATGCAATTGGTCTATATGTATTTCAGGATGGGAGTTTATTCTCATTAGCTGCCAAACAAGATTTCCAACATTTATCTAGAATGTTTTATCAGCTGGAAAACATCAAAGCAGGCGGCGATTTTACTAAGCCCATTCATTATAAAGATATTTACACCGGGTCAAAAAAAAGGGAGTTGCTAATCTTTATTACCGATATGTATGAACAGCATGGAGAGATACTGCAATTAATTGACACCTTAACTTCCCTAAAAAATGAAGTAATTGTATTTCATCTCATGGGGAAAAATGAACTGGAACTTGATTTTAAAGGCTACTCAGAATTAGAAGATCTTGAAACTGGTGAAACCATTAAAATTGATGTCAAAACTGCTAAAAATATGTACCAAGAAAAACTTGAAAAGCATTTGAACAGCATGAGAATAGAACTATTAGACCGTCATATTTTTTACCGTGTGATTAGTATGGCTGAACCGCTCGATCAAGCATTAAGAGATTTTCTAAATCAACGCAGCAAATTAAGAACTTAAGCATTGTTCCAACTAATTAACCCTTTATGGCTATTTGCGATTGGCGGAATTTCAATTCCGCTAATCATCCATTTGTGGAATATTAAAAAAGGAAAGACGCTAAAAATTGGAAGTATCAGCCTGCTGGGAGAAAGCTCTAGGCAAAGTGCCCGCAGTTTAAAACTGATCGATCTGCTCTTATTATTTCTACGTTGCCTATTGCTGATCGTTTTAGCTTTGATACTCGCAGGCCCCTTATGGAATAGCAAAATAAATACATCTTCAACTAAAGGATGGATTTTGATGGAAAAACAAAATCTCAATGAAACATCTAACCATTTTAAAAAAGAAATTGATTCTCTAAGTAAGCTCGGTTATGAATTTCATTTTTTTGAACCAGGTTTTCAGTATGCTAAACTTGAGGATGCATTGAACCAAAATAAATCAGAAATAGGTTCAGAGCAGCTGCTCCCCTACTGGTCATTAATCAAATTACTGGAAGATGAAGTTCCTGGAAATACTCAAGTTTTTCTTTTCACTCCAAACCTATTGAATAGATTAGGTACTGAACGACCGCTTGTCACTCATCCCATACAGTGGAAAACTTACACACCTTCTGATTCAACAGCTACCTGGATTGAAAATGCCTGGTTCAATGAATCAGACAGTGTAAACGTCACAATTGCCGCTAGTAGTCCTAATAAAACTACATTTAAAACGATAGCTATTGATCCTGCATCTAACAATAGCCCATTTGAATTCGACATTCAGAATGCTAAGGCAAGTTTAAAATTTAAAGATAAAAAGCAGAGCGATTCACTTCCGGTTACTATTGATACGGCAACAATTAGAATAGCCATTTATACGGATAAATTTAAAAATGATGCCAACTATTTGAAAGCAGCAGTAACTGCCATAAAAAAATATACTGGCCGAAAAATAAAACTGACTGAATATTCAACGATCAATATTCCATCAGACCAAAATATCATTTTCTGGCTTTCAGAGACTGTCATTCCACTCGGAATAGTTCCGTTAAACTTGTTTTTTAAATATGAAAAGGGAAATATAGAAGTGATAAATAGCAAGTTAAATCTATCCCCACCCATGAACAGTATTGGAAAGGAAGATATTAAACTGTTCAAACGAAATGCATACCCTGGAAATTCAGCAGGTGGTTTATCAGTTTGGGAAGACGGTTTTGGGAATCCTGTACTTAATCTGAAAATGGAAAATAAGTTACCAGTCTTCCATTTTTATTCCAGATTTAATCCGGATTGGAACGAACTAGTTTGGAGTAATGATTTCCCAAAGGCCTTGATTCCAATTATCCTCTCAGATCAACATGCCTCAGAAATACATCCATCAGACAAAAGAATAGTGAGGCAAGACCAGATCGCTCCTAGTTTTATAAAAGAAAGTGATACGTATGCAGTCAAAAATCAGGAACGAAAAAAAAGCCTAGAAAATCAGTTCTGGCTTGCCTTAATTTCAATATTCGTGTTGGAAAGATATTTAACCTTCAGAAACAATCTTAATTGATATGAACTATTCAGAAGGCATGAAACACATAAGATCGATTAAGATACGTTGGATTAGTTCTGGCTTACTTAGTTCAGTATTTTTGGCAATATCCTTCTCCTTATTACTACTTAGCGTGTGGAATAGTATTGTGCCTGTATCTTATTGGTTTATACTTCCGATAAGCCTGCTGATCTCGCTTGGGCTAATTCAAATTTTTAAAGTATCGAAAATCAGAGATGCTGATGTTTCCAGGCTACTCGACCAAACCTATCCCCAGCTTGAAGATAGCTTTTCATTGGTTCTCAAAAATTCTGAAAAACTGAATATGCTGGAGAAATTACAGATTGAAAAGATCGAAAATGAAATGCAGAGCATTCATACGCCAGCATTGATCTATAAACGCTTGAAAATATCTGCACTATTTCTGGCCATTTCGATTCTTATTTCAATTTTTATTTCCAGATTAGATTTTGGCACTTTTAACAACAATAGTTTAAGCATTGAAAAAGAATCAACACCTTTAATACCTGATATAATTTTACCAGAAATATCATCTATCAGATTAAAGGTTGTTCCCCCTACCTATACCAACCGAAACGCACGAATTCAGCAGCAGTTTTCAGCTACAATTGAAGATGGAGCAATGCTGGAATGGGTCATTGAAACCAGCAGGCCTGTTAGCAAACTATACTTTGTTTTTAATGATAAAGAGACTGTTAAATTAAGTTCCCAGAATAAAGAAGGAACAAAATGGACCTTCAGCAAAACGATTAATAAACCAGGTTTTTATCAGGTGGTGCTAGATGGTAAACTATCTGATTTGTATAAATTGGAAACGATAAAAGATGAGCCTGCAACCATCCGCATCATCACTCCAAAACAATATAGTACCATTGATTTTGGCGAGCCTAAAAAAACAAATTTACAGGTTCAGATCAACGATGATTATGGGATAACTGATTCCTATATCTCTGCAACTATTAGTAGCGGAAAAGGAGAAAGTGTGAAATTCAAGGAGCAAGTAATCAGGTTCAACGAAAGCATGAATGGAAAACAGGGATACAAGCTTCAAAAAACGATTGATCTTCCAAAATTGGGAATGGTTCCGGGTGATGAATTGTATTTCTATGTTAATGTCACTGACAGCCGGAAACAGCAAAGCAGATCAGATGTTTATATCGTCAGCATTCAGGATACTGCCAAATTAATGAGTATGGATGGGATGCTTGGAGGTATTAATCTTGTTCCTGAGTATTTTAGAAGCCAGAGGCAAATCATTATCGATACAGAGAAAATCTTAAAAGATAAAAATTCCATAAGCGAACAAGAATTTAAAAACCGAAGTAATAATTTAGGGATCGACCAAAAATTACTCAGGTTACGCTATGGCAAATTTCTAGGTGAAGAAACCGATGAAGAAATAGGTGAAGAGCATCAAGAAAATTCTGCAGCTGAAGAATCTGCTGCATTTGGCAATGCTGAAAAAATTATGGACGCCTATGCCCATAAGCACGATATCGCTGAAGATGCAACCTTCTTTGAGCCTGAACTAAAAGCCCAGCTTAAGGCCACCTTAACAGAAATGTGGAAGTCGGAACTTAGATTAAGAACCTATAAACCCGAAGAAGCGCTACCCTTTGAATACAAGGCATTACGTCTGCTTAAAGATCTTCAGCAAAAATCTAGAGCTTATGTTTCAAAAACAGCATTGAAAACGCCTACAATTAAAGCCGAAAAGCGCCTCAGCGCCGAACTTGATAAAATTATTCAACCATCGGCAGAGCGAACTATTTTGAAAAGCGAAGAACAAAATGCTTTGAAGAAATCAACCTCCATTATTGCAAAGCTAAAAGAAGGGAAAAAATTAAACCAATCTGAATTCAGTATCCTTCAAGAGGCAAACCGAAACCTTGTAACCAAAGCCTCGACCCAACCTGCAACCTATATAAAGGCATTAGGAATCATGCAGAAAATACTAAGCAAATCGGGCAATGGTAAAGTAAGTTTTGGAGAGCTATCTACCCTAGAAGCAGCATTGCAAATAATGATCAAAAACGAAGTTAAAACGCCTCAGGCTACAACAGCAGCACCTAAAACATCGCTTTCGACAGAATATTTCAATAATTTAAAGCCTCAGCAACCCTAAAATGGATAAGATCTATAGTATTATCTTTCTTGCCCTGCTGCTCAGCTTTCTCATTTTTAAAGAAATCGGAAGGAAGAATAAGTCGAATTTAATTTTCAGAATAACCGCATCTGTGCTGGCAATTATATCTTTATTATTCATTCTTTACCCTATAAATTATGATAGAAAAGTTAGTTTGAGCAATAGTACTATTGCCATCCTTTTAACTGATGGTTATCCTAAAGATAGTTTAGAAAAATATAAAGGTGCTTCACTATTCAGCACAGACCTAGCGATTACTGAAAAAGACAATAAAGTAAAATACATCAACGATATCACCTATTTTTTGACTTCAAAGCCTGATTATCAAACCCTTCATATTTTTGGATACGGCCTAGAATCAGATGAACTAAAAAGTCTGAAAACGAAAAATTTGATTTTCCATCCAGCAGCCTTAAAAAACGGGGTAAGTTCAATCAGCTGGACTGAAAATATCCGTTCAGGCGAGCAATTACTTGTACAGGGGAAATATAATAATACCACAGGACCCGAGGTCAAGCTTATTCTGCAGGGCTTGGGCACAAATCTAGATTCAGTAATAATCAGGAAGGAAACTTGGAATAATTTTGAGTTGAAATGTACCCCAAAACATCTAGATAAAGCGGTTTACTCGCTTACAGTAATAGCAGACAAGGATACACTCTCAAGAGAAAAATTACCGATAATAGTGAAAGAACGGGAATCGATTAGGATATTGATCCTAGCATCAGCTCCTGACTTTGAGAACAAGTTTTTAAAAAACTGGCTAGCCCAGCAGGGCTATAGTTTATCTGTAAGAACCAGCATCAGCACAGCCAAATACAGTACAGAGTTTCTGAACAGCAAAAAAAACGATCTCAATCGTATCAATACAACCCTTCTTACTAATTTCGATATTCTAATAGGCGATAGGAGTGAATTATCACGCTTGAGCACCCTAGAAAATCAGGCTATTCAAAATCAGATAAATAAGGGCATGGGGCTAATTATTAAAGCTGATGCATCAGAACCAGGAAATGGTTTTTACAAGAATGCATTCCCCATTCGGGAAAATAAACAGGTATTCCCAAAAACATTAAAATTGAACTGGGAAAAACATTCGGCACTAAAAGCAATACTTCAGGGAAGTAGTTCTATCGAAATCTTGGGACAAGCTGGAACGCAAAGTCTGGTAAAAAATGAACGAGGTAATATTTTAACGAGCAGTAAATTATTTGGAAAGGGAAAAATCCTTCTGACTGTCATCAATGATTCATATACCTGGATGCTTGGCAATCAAGAGGAAGATTATTCATCTTTCTGGTCGTATATTCTTCAAAAAGCAGCCAGAAAGAAAGAAAATCCCGAAAGCCTTGCAGTTCATTCCCTTCCTGTGATAAATAAAGACATGGGAATCGAAATTCAAACTGAATCTGGAAATAAATCGCACTTTCAAATTAAGGGCGAAAAATTAGCTTTTAAGCAACATTCATTGATGAGTTTTCAGGAGACAGGATCTTTTTGGCCTTCAGAGCCGGGATGGCAATCTTTTCAATTTGAAAATACTGATTCAAATTGGTTTTATGTATTTGATGAAAAAGCGTGGACTGAAGTTAAGGCTTCAGAAAAACTTAAAAACACACAGAATTTTATTGAACAATCTGCAAAAAATATCACAACTGGAAATGGGGCAGTTCAGGTTTATAAAGACACGATTCACCCAATCTGGTTTTACATTTTATTTTTACTTTGTTGCACATATTTATGGCTTGAAGTAAAATTATATTAACTTCAATTTTAGAAACATGCTGAT